>CAMAMB010000007.1 GCA_945836755.1 uncultured Bacteroidales bacterium | reverse complement strand
AGTCTACAGGCTTGAGCTAACTCGCCTCAGACACACTTAGTGAAACACTACCTCAGTTCATCCCGGCGTCATGGGCTCAGTAACCCACCTGCTCAGCCAGACAACGCACTTCAATTCCCTCATCGGAAGCTACACAAAACCGGCTGCACTGTTTGCAGAATAATCTACATTCAGTGCAGCCGGTCTTAATAGTATCTGACAGGGCGGTCAGCTACTCCCCGAGCAGGTCGGGCCGCAGACGGCGAGTCCGCTCTAAGCTCTGGGCAAGCTCCCACTCCTTGATCTTGGCATCGTGGCCGGAGAGCAAAATGTCGGGCACCTTCCACCCTTTATAATCAGCCGGACGGGTATAGACCGGTGCGGCCAGGAGGTTGTCTTGAAAGCTGTCACTGAGCGCGCTCTGCTCGTCGCTCAACACGCCGGGTATCAGGCGCACCACTGCGTCGGCGATGACTGCGGCTGCCAGCTCTCCCCCCGTAAGCACATAGTCGCCAATGCTTATCTCCTTGGTAATGAGGTGCTCGCGAATGCGATAGTCAATGCCTTTGTAGTGGCCGCAGAGTATGATAAGGTTCTTCGCCAAAGACAGGCCGTTGGCCATGGGCTGGTTGAACTGCTCACCGTCGGGCGAAGTAAATATCACCTCATCGTAGTCGCGCTCAGCCTTCAGGGCACTGATGCACGCATCAATAGGCTGGCACTGCATGACCATGCCGGCAAAGCCCCCAAAAGGGTAGTCGTCTACGCGACGATGTTTATTCGTGGTATAATCTCTGAGATTATGTACGTGAATTTCAGCCAGCCCCGAGCGTTGTGCACGAGCCAGGATGGAAGTATTCACAAACCCATCCAGCATCTCAGGAAGCACCGTAATAATGTCTATACGCATATGATATTAAAGCAAAATTCTATGACTTATCTCCTAATACAAATCTGATAGCTTTAGCAGCTCCCTCTGCCATGTGGGCACACGTCGCATGATGATAATAATAGTCCCGGGCCTTGAGACCCATATCTACATAGCGACCGGGATGTTGAAAGACATCTACCAGAATATCAACCAAATCACTGTCGGTATCGTACATCACACCGTTCACATTGGGGGTTATATGGTAAATCTCGCCACCTGTGATGGCATCCTTCTTACAAATAAATGGAACGCCATACCCCATGCTCTTAGGGCATGAAAGCCCGCCCTGGGTGGGAGAGACACATACAAGGGCCTCTTGAAAATATTGGGCTAACACCTTCTCTTCGTATACAGCACCCGGGAAAACGACCATGTCAGCCAGCCCATTATCTTTCACATACGTCTCAAGCTCTTCACGCATCTCACCTGCTCCGACAATGACCAGCCGGATGGAAGACCTGAACCTTGACATGGCCTGCTTGTATGCATGCAATAACAAGTCGACACCTTTCTGCTTGTACAAAGTACCCACGAACAAGATGGTGCGTTTCATGCCGGCAGCCACATCTACATTCAACACATCGGTTGTGTTGGGGGCGATAAAGACCTTATGCTTGTCAATATCTTTGTCGGACCAGAACTCCAGAGCCTTTTTCATATAGAAAATATTGGCATCTGCCTTTCTAAAACAGGTCCGATAGATTAGATTATCCACCAACGTATGCTGTCTATCGACGATGTAGGGATGGGTATAAGAGCATCTGAAGCCAATACCCCATGAAACGACCTTGCACCTACGTCTCATATAGGGTAGGAGCATGTAAGATAGGACGTGGGGATCTGGCACGAATGTGACCACATCGTACTGCTTTATCAGAGAACGCAACCCCTTGATAATCACAAACGGCCCCACCTTCCGATAGTCTAACCTTAGTGGAGTATATTCTTCCTCGATGATAGATTTATTGTCCAAGTAATAGCCTACGGTTAAATCAAACATCCGGGCCAGAATGTTATATGTAGGGGTGTTGTATGTGGATATGCTATTCTTGAGAATGAGCACCTTCGGCTTTTTCATAGTGATAGCTGTATGATAGGTTGATTGAAGTGAAGAGGCAGACAGATAGACCTATGCGACACATTATCTATGAGTTACATGAATGGATGTTTTTCATGAACTCCAACTCACGTAGGGCTGTCCGCTTCCAGTCAAAGTCTGACGCCAAGGGTTGTACGATGGGATCAGGTGCTTGTAAATAACTCAGGACCTTTTGAGCAAAACTCCGGGCGAAGTGGGGGGCTTTCAAATCAACACAATTATTGTCACCAATCACCTCAGGAATGCCGCCAACCATGGACCCGACCACATTACAACCGCAAGCCAAAGCCTCTACAACACTTAAAGGCAAGCCTTCGTTAATGGAAGGAAGGATAAAAACATCAGCTGCATTCATGAAATCCGGCATTGCCTCAGGCTCCTGGTTCCCCCAGAAGACAACAGGCAAATCCTTTGATAGAGCTTCTACTTGTGAACGATATTTCCCATCACCAATCATCCAGAAAACCACATCTTGGCACTCAAGGTAAATAGCCTGGAATATAGCAGGAATGACCAAGATATTCTTTATAGCCAGAAAGCCGCCCGCAAAAAATACCACCTTCTTGTTTTCACAACCCAGCTTCTGACGAAGTGCATGGCGATGCTCAGCAGAATAGACCTTGAACGCAGGATTATACCCATTATAGAGAAGCTGCTTATTCCCCTTGGCAGTGATACGCTCAGACGTCTTCAGCAACGCCTTACTAACAAAGAAATTAATATCTGCGTCCTCGATGATGGACTTTGTAGGGCCAAATGCAGAGGGATTGTTAAAGGGCACTGTGTGGATGTCGGAGCCATGCCACGTCACAGAATATGGTGTGCCGTACATCTGCTTTGCCTTCATAGCCAGAAGGCCACACTCCTTGGAATGGGCGATGATAAAGTCATAGCCTTGGAGCTTACTAATGATACCTCGATTGTGCAACTCTTTAAAGAAGAGACCCTTGTGTAGTTTAACGTCCAGGAGGTAGTCAAACAAGGAGAACCTACACCAATCTATTTTAATATGTACGCCATCTATCGTACACTCCGCAGGCCTCGCATGTTTCTGGCTATGTCGCAGCCTTCTGACGAGCCAAGGCTCATACGTTGACAACAGAAGTACATCCACGTCGAAACCACCTGCTTCCATCAGATGCTTGGTACGACTTATCACCGCGTTGAAGAAACCTCTGCGCTCATATATATCTCCAGAGGTTAGAACTAATACTTTAGAAGTTCCTTGCACCCTCATAATCATCTACTCAGATAGATTTAGAAACTGCTGTGCTACATTCTCAATGCGATATTGGTCTAAGAAGTCGATCTGATGACATTGGCTATAATCACCTCCATAGAACCTGATGAAGAGATCTGGGTCTAAGAAATCATTAGCCACATCTAATATGGGACGTCCCGCAATTCCATAATCTATCAGTTTGCTCGGGGTTTGCACCGTAGACGGGTTCGTTAAGTTGATAAGGAAATCAGCCTTGCTGCACTCCCACACCACCTGTTTGCGATCCTTCCCAATAATATATTCAATCTGTCCACCAGACTCCTTCACATACTTCTCTTCAAGAGGAGAACGCATCATCAATTTAAACTTATATGGCTTATCAAACTTCAAAAGGTAATCCATGAAGGAATGTGGGTCTCGTACCCCGGGATAGACTGACCCCATGAACAGGAACGTCGGTACTCTGTTTTTCTCATATTTAGCTATCGGCGTCTTCGAGAAATTAAAGCCCTGAGGAATTACACGTATCTTATGCCAATACTCCTTGTAGTATCCCTTGTGGCTCTCAGTAGTAGGAACAGTGATATAATCGCACCCGGAGCACCACATGTCTTCAAAGCGCTTCATGTACTTGGGCATGCTGAAAAAAGGATTGAGCATAAAAGGGTCACCGCAGTCACAAATCCATTTCTTGGGAAAAATATCCGGGAGCTTCTTCTTAGCTCGCGCAGCACCTGAATGGATAGAATGCGGGAATGCAATCGTAATCAACATATCCATATTGGGGTTATCGCGTATAATTCGCTCCACTAAGAAGTGGAACTCACATTGAGGCCAGAACAACCACCGGTGACCATAATGGAACATGAACTTATCAACGATATTATACCTACGAGTTCCATCATTCGCCAAAGTAGCGAAACGAGGCTTGATGTCTCGCATCGTGATGCCGGTTTCTTTTTCGTACTGACTGTAATCGTACTTTCCCTTCACAGAATAAAGCACTACCTGATGCCCCAAGATAGCCAACTGTTCAGCTAACTCAGAGGTGCGGAATGCTCGTGGGCCTTGTGCCGGGTAAGCATGATTAGATATAATCAATATTCTCATGGGAATAAATAATAGGAGACAGAGATAGGAGCCGGGAAAAGGTAAAGGGGCAGCTCGGTAATCGAACTCATATTACGAAACCAATATAACAGGGAGTACGCGTATAGGACCGGAACCAAATAAAACAACCTGTTGTACTTTTTCAATATCGGGTAATTGGATGCCCAGATAATGACAAGGAAAGGAATTACCATGGCCTGGAACCTTCCCATAGAGGGAATACCTGACAAGAAATTTGTGACAGAGGCAAGAGCAAGCATTATCGCCAGTTGTCTCTCCGAGCTCACACTCTTATTAATAACCTTACGATTGACTATGAGAATGATAGAGAGCAGTATCTGAAAGTAAGGAGGCAAGGCCATCAAGAAATCAGCATATGCAGCACCATACTCACTTACACCGCTAAGACGCTCTAATGCTCTGTCTGACTCTGTGTACGACCAAATCTGGTTCTGCATGAACTGGGGTAGCAGATAAGAATAGTCATTAAGTAAATTAAGATATGAGACGGCGGAGACAAATGACGAGACAATATAAAGCCCTATCGTCACCTTTTGAAATCTATGTAGCAGCCAGGCCAGGGCCACTATGACAACCCATACCACCGAAGATCCATGTATTAAAGGCATCAGTAAAAGTAGTGGCAATCTCCTGTAGTCCTTCTCGAAAAACAAATGCAACGCCACATATACCCCTATCCATGCTGACGTCCAAAACCTAACCCCATTGATATTGAAAATAGGGTTGCTGTAACAGAACATAAATAACAGCGCATAAAAGACAACCGGACTGGAGACCAACTGGTGTTTGAGAAATAGCTTAAGACTCTTGATGTAGAAAAAGCCAAACACGCTTGCATAGATAAGGTAGGTCCAATGGTAATTCTGAGAGAATTGGCCAACTATAAAGTTCACTGTAAGCGTGTATATATCTTTGATGTTGGATTGAAAAGTAAGATAGTCCCTTATCTCAATAAGATAGCGAGATAAGGTATACTGACTCTCAACCATGAAGTCCTCCACATACCGGTATGAATCTGCAGCTTCATTTACAGCACAGAAGCATGTTCCAAAGACAAGGAACCACAGATATAGGAATTTATGAGACATGCCGTCTCTAATTTCCTTTAATGAGTACACTGCAGAGAGGAAGGGGTTCAAGATAAAAAACATAATCCTTTCTCCAAGGCTTAGCCTACGAGATTTCTTGAACATCCTAGACCGTTGACTTACACGGTGCATCGTTATAGCAGATTTCGTTATCGACATAATTATTTAGCCCATGAGAGCTTGACAAGTTTCTCGTTCATGGAAGTAACTTAACCACTGATGACAGCCGAGAACGGCTCTTGATAAAGCCCGAAACTATTTCGCGATATGATACTCTGAACCCCCAACATAGCAGGAAATAAGTTATTAGGAATAGCGTAAGCCCTACAAGGAGCATAATATACTTATTAAGGTCCACAAGGGACAACAAGGATTGGGGGATAAAAGCAGCTATCACAGCGATCAATAAGATGCGCCCCAAGGGCTTAGGCGGTAGCAGGTCAGTTATTCGCTTATGCCCATAATCAGCGATAACCCTCATCAGCAACAACACCTTGAGCAATTGACACACTTCTGAAGCAATTGCTACATATATAGCGGAGTCACAGGTCATACAGACAACATATTCTATTACGACCACGACGAATGCCACCCACATATGAACGTGCGCATACTCCTTCGTCTTACCAATGGCAAGGATTATAGGGTAAAAGGGAATGATGTAAAAGAAACCACTAATATTCTTGATCACAAAGTAAACTGACGAGGCCGCATACAAGTCACCATACATACACGTCATCAAAGGCTCAGCAAAAAAGATGCAGAACGCCAGCATAGGGAATATCAGCTTCGCCGATTTTAATAAAGCCGAATGCCATATATCCAACGTCTCATAATTGATACCGTCACCTTTATCTTTGCCAGAAAACAAGGGTAATAGAATAGCCGAGATGGACCCTAATATCATACCGACAAAGGGGAACTCCATAAAGCCATTAGAGAACTCTGCAAACACCTCATTACCATAATACCTGCTTATAAAGAATTGGTTCGCAGATACGATAATCATCCCCCAGATAGAGGCATATAATAAAGGAATAGAAAATTTGAATATATCACGATAAGGTAAGGAACTCTTTTGATGCTCTACGTTTCTAACAGGCCACGATTTCAAGTAGAGCGCTATCAAGAATGTGACAAGAGAGGCTATATCAAAACCAATGATAGCATGTATATAGCTTCCTGAGAACAAGACCACCGGCAATATAATACATACAATGGTGAGCAATCTTGTGACAATCGTATAATAAGCTAAGTACTTTGTTTGCCGAAAGGAAGCGAAGATACCATCAAGCCCCATTGTCGGCAGCAGCAGGAAGGGCGTTGGGGAGAAGACGATTAATGCCATCTTCAAGTCCGGGTTGTTCATCAACAAGGCTATCACTCCCGAGAAGAGAACAAGACAGACAGAAAATATGCCCCCAAGAACAAAGAATATGTTTGTGACCTTAGATATTATATCGCGAGAGAAGGTCGTAGGGTACTTCGGTAGGAAATAGGCATAGGCTTTGGGGAGGCCAAGAGTAAAAACAGTTAATAATGTATGGTATACATACATCACCTGTTTATAGGTCCCATAATCTCCTTTATTAAAGTATCTACTCAATATCATGGGGGTAACTATACCCACAATAAAGGAGAAGAATGTACCTATAGCCACCCATGCAGCCTGCTTGGAATTTGAACTATTCTCCTGCAACATTCTAAATATCTATATACTTCTTGCGCACAGCCTTAAATTTTTCCTTGGGTATATAGCCATAATACTCCTGATCATAGCGCCAAGGGACAAACTTGTCCTTGTCTAAATATTTGACGACCTTGGCAGGAACGCCGGCTAAGACACAAAATCCTTCCGGGAAACTATGTGTCACAACGGCGCCCGCAGCGACGATGGTTCGAGGGCCAAGTGAAACGCCGGCTGTCACAATGCTATTCATTCCTATCCATGAGTAATCACCTATGACTATCGGCGCTACATTGTACCTGCGCTGATCGTACAGATCATGGTTTGCGCTCAAGATACCTACATTTGGAGCAAGCTGCACATAGTCACCAAAACGGATAGTGCCTGCGCCTTGTAGGTAACACCCAGGACGTGCTATGGTTGAATTAATACCTACATAAATCTTCCGGATATTGGATATCGTACAGGTACGATGGACCGGGGAATATCCCCCCCCGACTTCAATATCCTGATAATCTAAAAGATACGTATCCCCAGTAGGTCTGATTGTGAATGGTTGACTGTCGCGACTTCACATACGAGTTATAAAAGGGGATCAGTTCTTAATCAGAGACTTGATGGAGCTAATCATTTCGCTTTATGATATATTCGAAATCCTTCTATGTTGGGCCAATTGTGTGGCGTAACCCACAAACCATTTTCCGGTTAGCACAGATATGTGCTAACCGGCATATGAATGTAGAGCCAATACGGTCCATATGACGCCATGAGACGTGGCCATTAAAGATGGTGCATCTTTTAAATATGATACACCTTGTCAAGTTGATGCAGCACGTTGCAGCAGTCGAGAACGACCTTACCCTTGAGGCGGGCTTCGTTTTCAAGAATGTGCTGGTGCTTCACCATGATGACAACCATGTCCATGTCGGCGAGGAACTCGTCGAAGTTGCTGTACTGGTTCTCGGCTATCTTGTGGTTCTCCAAGAAGGGGTCATAGCAACGAAGCGGGCGTGCCAAATGACGCTCCTGTGCCTCTAACATCTGAAGCGCGGGGGACTCGCGATAGTCATCCACGTTTTCTTTGTAGGTCAAACCGTAGAGACCAACCTTGCGGTTGTCAGTGATGCCGTTCTCCTTCATTATCTCATAGATGCGGTTGAGCACGAAGGTTGGCTGGCTGTCGTTAGTCTTCATGGACTCGTCAATAACCTTTGCCAGCTGGGGATAGTCGCCGACCAGGAACCACGGGTCTACGCTGATGCAGTGACCGCCCACGCCGGGCCCGGGCTGGAGGATGTTCACACGCGGATGCATGTTGCATATCTTGATGATTTCATAGACGTCCATGTTGTCGTGACGGCAGATGCGGGCAAGCTCGTTAGCGAAGGCAATGTTCACAGCACGGAAGGTGTTTTCGACCACCTTGGTCATCTCGGCGGTGCGGATGTCAGTCACCACAATGTCGCCCTGGCAGAAGCTGGCATAGTATTGCTTCACCTTCTCGCCGATTTCGCGGGAGTCGGCGCCGATGGTGCGGTTGTTATGGAGCAACTCATAGACCATGTTGCCGGGGATGATGCGCTCGGGGGCGTGTACCAAGTTGATGTCTTCGCCAATCTTGAAACCATTTTCTTCAATGACGGGACGCACGTACTTGTCAATGGTGCCGGGGCTGACGGTAGACTCCACTACGACGGTAGCGCCTTTGGGGCATACCTTCATCACTTCTTTCACCGCTGCCACTACATAGCAGGCATCCACTTTCTTGGAGAACTTGTCGTAGGGAGTGGGGACGGACACAATATAGAGGTCGGTCTTCTGATACTCAGTAGTAAACTTGATGCCGGCTTTGAGCGCTGCCTGGAAGAGCTCATCCAGACCATCTTCTTTGAAGGTGGTGTGTCCGGCGTTGAGGGTGTCCACGAGCTGTTTGTTATAGTCTGTACCAACGACTTCCACGCCGTGGGATGCCATCATGAGAGCTGTCGGAAGGCCGATGTAGCCTAAACCAATTACGTTAACCATTTGTTATTTGTTTTACAATTTAATATTTACCTTTTCGCCATTCATTCTTCTAATGTAAGCAGGGTTCCCTGCTACCATACAATTGTCTGGGACGTTTTTGACCACCACTGCGCCGGCTGCAATAACCACATTATCGCCGATGGTAATTCCACCAAGTACAATGGCTCCTGTGGCAATGCGAACATTATTACCAATGATAGGTTTCTTGTCTCCAATAACGCCTATCGTTACATTCTGATTGACGTAGCATCGTTCGCCAATTTCGGCAGCATTGATGTATGTGCTATCTCCATGAACTACTATAAGCCCCTTTCCTATCTTACGGGTCATGATATGAAGGGAGTCCTGCTCGCGCATATAGAGTTTGGCAATTCTACCTAATGTACCTATACGGAAGTAGAACACATTTCGAAATGCCTTATTCCGCAACAGAGTAATAATCAGATTTTTATACCCAGGGGGGGTAATTCCTTTCAGGTCGGCGTCAACAACATCCCTGTTTTGATAGTAGCCCATCAGGCACAGAGGCCAAACCGGCAAGAAAAACAGAAATCGGACAAACAAGTCAATGTGATGCATATCAACTGAACCTTTCTACTTCATCCCCATTGAGCGCGCTTGCTATGCGCCAGCATGCCTTGCCGTCGCCGTAGGGGTTGACAGCTTGCGACATCTTTCGATATGCCTCTTCGCTATCGAGGAGGGTGGAGACTTCATTGACAATCTTGTCGTAGTCTGTACCCACGAGATGAACCGTGCCACTGGCAAGGGCCTCCGGCCTCTCCGTTGTATCACGCATCACAAGGACAGGTTTCCCCAGACTTGGGGCCTCCTCTTGTATTCCGCCTGAGTCTGTCAGCACAATGGTAGACTTGCTCATCAGGTAGACAAACTCCAGATACTGCAACGGTTCGATGAAGAAAAAATTGGGCCGAGTGAGGTCTGCGCCAAATACCTCGTGGATAGGCTTACGCACATTAGGGTTAAGGTGCATGGGATAGACGAAATCCACCTCCGGATACTTCTCTGAGAGGTCCTTCATCGCTGTGACCATACGGATAAAGCCATCGCCAAAATTCTCACGACGATGCCCAGTGATGAGGACCAGCTTCTTGCCGTCGCTGAGCCGGGTCACGTCATACCCAGCCTGTAAGAGCACCTTGACCTGCTCTGAGGCGAGGGCTTCATCGGTCTTGAGCTTATTCACTACGGTATGTAAAGCATCTATGACGGTATTACCTGTCACATAAATCTCACCGTGAGCTTTCTCTTCTTGTAAGTTCGTGGCCGACAGAGGGGTTGGGGCGAAGTTGTAGGTAGCAATCCGACCGGTTATCTGCCTATTCATCTCTTCCGGCCAGGGAGAATAGATATTGCGGGTGCGCAGCCCTGCCTCTACATGCCCAACCGGTATCTGAGCATAGAATGCCGCGAGGGCCGCAGCCGTTGATGTGGTAGTGTCGCCATGCACAAGCACCACATCGGGCTTACAGTTCTTAAACACATCACGCATACCCACGAGTACACGAGCGGTTACGTCTGTGAGATCCTGCCCCGGTTTCATGATATCCAGGTCAAAATCCGGTTTCACCTCAAATATCCGGAGCACCAGATCCAACATCTCACGATGCTGACCCGTGACACAGACGATAGTTCTGAATTTCTCAGGGTTCTTTTGGAACTCCTTAACCAGTGGACACATCTTGATAGCCTCCGGCCTGGTTCCAAACACCAACATGACTGTTTTCATAGTCTATATATAGAATGTATCAAATAGTCTCTATCGAATAACCTCTTCGCCATATAGGACACCGACCACACATAAACGTCTTTCCAAGCCTTCGCAACGGCTCAGCTAATGGGCAATGGGAATTATAAGTGTACGCCTACGGCGACGGCAAGCTCCTAACCTGTCGAGGACAAATAAGCCTGGGCAAACAGCCAATGCCTATTGCAATCACTTGTCTTCTAACAAGGACAATTATTGGTTGTGCCAATTTTGAAGATATTGACGTGCAAATATAACTAATTATAGTGACAATAGCTTTCATGTGACAAAAAATCTCAGTTGACCGGGATGGAATACCGCCATAAGTACGACGCATGGCGGTCGATGTAGCATTCATGGCAGGTGAAGGAGTCCTATCTGCCATTACAACGAAATGATTATCAAATGTTTGCAGATAGTGTGCAAGGTGTGTAGGATTATATGGAGCAAATAAACACATATAGGGCAGGGCTTGAGCGCACCTTACACAAACCACCTTCCACCCGCCATCCATCGTGCATGACACTTCTACACATCGCCGAAAGGTAGCTCGCAGACACCGAAAGGCTTCCCGTTGAAACTGGGAGCAGCCCCGTGAAAACTGGGAGCAGCCCCGTGAAAACTGGGAGCAGCCCCGTTGAAACTGGGAGCAACCCCGTTGAAACCAGAAGCATTGGAGTGAGGCGGGGAGACAGGGGAGAATGATGGCGTTGGCTCAGACCGGTTGTTGTAGCGTCATGGCTGCCAGTGACGGCACGCCGGCCGACCGTAAGAGTGGGGCCTGCCTCAGCCCTTTAAGGGCCACGCCTTGCTCCTCGTGGCACACTGTGTCCTGAAAAAGGGCTGCAAACTGACAAGTGTACAAAATCAAAACACTACCTTTGCGGCGGATAATGGAGGCACACCCCCATCTGCCCCCTGCTCTCACCTCCGCGCCGTGGGACGCCAATCAAGACAAGCTGATGACTATGGACTATTACGACGACACCTATACCGAGATACGCTTTGTAGCTGCCAGCCAGGGTAGCGGCAAGACGGACATCTGTATGTTGCTGTTTTCTGCTCCGCAGATGCAGCAGCGAATGCCTGTGGTGGTGAGCCGGTCTACCTACAAGCAGATTATGAAGCTGCTCAACGAAAGGTCTGCCTCTGTGTGCAGCCTGGCCTTACGTCTGGCCGATCGTCTCATTCTCCGCCTTGTGGGCATCCGCCTTCTCCCACCTAAGAATGGAGAGATGAAGGCTCTCATTGACTTTCTCACACCGGCCAGCCTTACCGGCGAGCGCAAGTTCATCTCTCTGAGCTGCGACTTGCCCGAGGCTTTGGCCCTTGTCAACGAGACGGGGTGTCGCCTGCACATCAAGATCAGCCTGCTGGCTGCCATGGCCATCAGCGACGACACGAAGGAAACCGGCTTCCGCTGTCCCTTGGGCAGCCTCCCCGACGAGTTCCTGCAAGCCTCCATGGAAGAGGCCGTGGCCAACGAGAACTATGAGCTGGCCTCACTCTTCAGAGACGAAATCAACCACCGCCTGTCATGAAAGAAACCCATCTCTTCTACTCGCCCCGGGCAAGTCTGGCTGCGGGAGTACTGCCTCCCGAGGAGGCCCGTCATGCCGTGAAAGTGCTTCGGCTGAAGCCCGGCGACGAGTTGTGGGTCACGGATGGGGAAGGCTGCCTATGCCATGCTACCGTCACCATGACTTCACGCGACGACTGTGCCTTCCACGTAGACCATCGTGTGACTGAACCCCGGAGCTGGAAGAGCCGCATCGTCCTGGCTGTAGCGCCCACCAAGCAGATGGAGCGCATGGAGTGGCTCGCCGAAAAGGCCACGGAGATAGGAGTGGATGAAATCATCCTGCTCAACTGCAAAAACTCTGAGCGACGCAGCGTCAGGGCCGACAGATTAGAGCGCATCGTGATCAGCGCCATGAAGCAGAGCCACAAGTGCCGGAAGCCCAAAGTGAGCGAGCTGACCAACTTCGACCACTTCCTGAAGCTCCAGGCAGACAGCGACTTACAGCGCTTCATAGCCGTCTGTCTGCCTCCGACTGAAGAGGAGCAGCATCTGAAGCTCAACACCCATAATTTCCTGGGCGACCTCGTAGCTGCCGACCGTGACACGGTGGTGGCCATAGGGCCTGAGGGCGACTTCAGCAGTGAAGAAGTGACGGCCGCCCTCCAAAACGGCTTCACCGCCATCAGCCTTGGCGAGAGCCGCCTGCGCACAGAGACGGCCGCCCTGGTGGCTGTACACCTCATGTATTTAGCCAAGCGATAGCCAGACCTACGCTGCACGTTGGCTGCCGGTGGACAGTGCGGCCTTGCAGCTGACCATCCGCGTCCCCCTCTCCCGCACATCTCCCCACCCTTACTCTCAACCCTATCCATGAAAGCCCTCATCGACTTGTTCATAGAATGGTGCGGCCATGAGCCGGCTCACATCGAGCCCCTGCCCAAAGCAGGGAGCAACCGCAAGTATGTCAGAATGTACCATGCTGACGGTCAGACAGTCATAGGTGTCATCGGCCCATCCATCGAAGAGAACCAGTGCTTTGTCTACTTAGCCAGCCACTTCACCCGTAAAGGGCTTCCCACCCCCCGCATCTACGCCTTCAGCGACGACGAGACATGCTACCTGCAGGAAGACCTTGGCAACCTCTCCCTCTACCAGGCATTGGAGGCCGGGAGAAGGAACAACTATCTCTACAGCCCCGCCGAGGTGCAGCTGCTGAGCCAGACCATACGGCTACTGCCCCACCTACAGATAAAAGGCGGTCAAGACCTCGAAGAGAACTACCTGCTGGAGCCGGCCGTCTTCAACGAGCAGGCGGCCCTCTTCGACATGCACTACTTCAAATACTGCTTCCTCAAAGCCACCGACGTGCCCTACAACGAGCTGCGCTTAGAAGACGACTTCAAGACGCTGGCCAAGGACCTCGTGGGACAGGAAGAGGGCAAGCACTTTCTCTACCGCGACTTCCAGGCCCGCAACGTCATGCTCAAACAGGTACGTAGCGAAGAGGGAGGAGCCGCCCGGTTGATGCCATACTTCATTGACTTCCAGGGCGGCATGAGCGGGCCCATCTATTACGACGTAGCCTCCTTCCTCTGGCAAGCCTCGGCCCGCTACTCCCACGAGCTACGCATGACACTGGCCAACGACTATCTCGACGAACTGAATAAGGTGGCCGCCTCCATGGGCTACCAGCCCCACGACAGCGACCACTTCTTCAACCGCCTCCAGCTCTTTGTGCTCTTCCGCACCCTGCAGGTGCTGGGAGCTTACGGGCTGCGGGGCTACTTTGAGCGCAAGCAGTACTTCTTAGACAGCATTCCCTTGGCCATCCAAAACCTCAGCGAACTGCTGGCCACGCCTTTGCTGACCCCCTACCCCACTCTCAAGACCACCCTTCAGACGCTCGTCAAGCATTTTAACGAGCATCCCCGGGCAGAGGCCCCGGCTACGGCCCACAGCCACACGTCCACCACCGAGGCTACCCCTGAGCCGGGCAAGAAGTTGCCACTGACGGTGCGCATCTTCAGTTTCAGTTACAAGAAGGGCATACCGGCCGACACCTCGGGCAATGGCGGAGGCTATGTCTTCGACTGCCGCTCCACCCACAACCCCGGGCGCTACGAGCCCTACAAGGCGCTGACAGGCCTTGACGCGGCTGTCATCACATTTTTAGAGGAAGACGGCGAGATAATCACCTTTCTGAAGAGCGTTTACAAGCTGGCCGACGCCCACGTAGAGCGCTACATAGCCCGCGGGTTCACTGACCTCATGTTCAGCTTCGGCTGCACCGGAGGCCAACACCGCAGCGTGTACTCGGCCCAACACCTGGCAGAGCATCTTCACCAAAAATATGGCATCGAGATACGCCTCTGCCACCGCGAACAGGGCATCTCTACCACCTTCCCCGCTACGGGAGGCCATTAGGTGCAGGGGTTAAGTTTCTCTAAATAATCCGTGAGTTCTACCAATCATTAGAATAAAAACGTACATTTGTTTCGCTTAATCAGCACATACGGACACAACTCTTAGCTCCGCAGGCATTTATCCCAGCCCCTTCGATGCCCCACGACCGTCGTTCACAGCTAATCATAGAAGCGCTCGACCACAACCAGTTAGACACGGCGCATCACCTGCTCCACGAGTGGGGAAGCGAGGCAGGGGCTGACGCCGAACATCTGTTCCTGAGCGGCAGACTTTCCATGAAGCGGCAACGCTGGGGAGAGGCAATCAGCCTCTTCACGCAAGCCGACAGGCTCGCGCCCCAAGGTCCGGCTGCCGAGTATCTCGAGATGCTTACGCACATCATGGACTTCTACAACAAGGACATGTACAACCCATAGCGAGGGCCTGCGCTGCCAGCGCCAAGGCATGCCTCCACAAAAGATTTCCGTCACATCCATCGTCTCCCCATCCCTCTAACAATATGAGCAAAATCGTAGGTACTGTGGTCATTGATACAGCCAAGTGTAAGGGCTGCGGCCTCTGCGTCCACGCCTGCCCGACCAAGACCCTGGGCCTCTCATCCAATGAGGTCAACCATAAAGGCTATGCCTTTGCCGTCGTAGCCAACGACGCCTGCATAGGCTGTGCATCCTGCGGGCTGGTATGCCCGGATGCCTGCATCAGTGTCTACCGCACAAAAATCTGATTTCAATGAACGACGAAATACTCCTTCTGAAAGGCAACGAGGCCATCGCTCACGCAGCCATACGCTGCGGGTGTGATGGCTATTTTGGTTATCCCATCACGCCCCAAAGCGAGGTGCTTGAGACACTCGCAGCCTTAGAGCCCTGGAAGACCACAGGCATGATAGTGGTTCAGGCAGAGAGCGAAGTGGCCTCCATCAACATGCTATACGGCGGAGGCGGCACGGGCAAGCGTGTCATGACCTCCTCCTCCTCACCCGGCATAGCCCTCATGCAGGAAGGCATCAGCTACATGGCCGGCGCCGAAATACCGGGCCTCATCGTCAACGTACAGCGCGGCGGTCCCGGCCTGGGCACTATACAGCCCTCTCAGAGCGACTACAACCAGGCCACCCGAGGTGGCGGCAACGGCGACTACGAAGTCATTGTGCTGGCCCCGGCCTCGGTGCAAGAGATGGCCGACTTCGTCGACCTGGCCTTTGAGCTGGCATTCAAGTACCGCAATCCTGCCATGATACTCTCCGACGGCGTCATCGGACAAATGATGGAGAAGGTCGTGTTGCCCCCCATCAAGCCCCGGCGCACCAATGAAGAGATTGCACGCGAATGCCCCTGGGCCTCAAACGGAATGGGCCTCAAGCAGCGAGGCGTCAATGTGATTACCTCTCTCGAGCTCGACCCGGCCAAGATGGAGGAGAAGAACCACCATCTACAGCAGAAGTATCAGGCCATCCGCGACCACGAAGTGCGCTTTGAGGCCAAGCAGATGGACGACGCCGAATGGGGCATCGTGGCCTTTGGCTCTGCCGCCCGCATCTCGGAGAAAGCCATCGAGACAGCACGTGAGCAGGGCATCAAGGCCGGGCTGTTCCGCCCCATCACCCTCTGGCCCTTCCCCATCAAAGAGATAGGCCGTCTCTCTCATCAGCTCAAGGGCATCCTGGTGGTCGAGATTAACGCCGGCCAGATGGTGCACGACGTACGCTACTCCGTGGAAGGACGCATTCCCGTCACCCACTACGGACGCCTCGGCGGCATCGTGCCCGATCCGGACGAGATAGTCAACGCCCTCAAACAGCTACAAGGGCTGGCCAAGTAGCCCGCCGCCGGCCTCTCTCAGTCACCTCACAGCAACGCTCACATAGCTCCATGTACCCTCAACAAGAAGAATACGACATCCTCGAAAGGTTAAAGCACCCCGAGCGTGAAGCCGAACGCAGACGACGCCCATCCAGGCTGCTCTTCATACGCAACATACTCAATGCCACCTTCATCCTGATAGCCATCATCGCCATGGCAGGCATCGCTCTCAGCAGCAGCCCCGCCACCACACACCTGTTTTACGCCATCGGCCTGCTGGCCGTCATCATCAAAGGTATAGAAGTGGCACTCAGAATGCCCGGCATGACACATAAAGCCCCAAGACATGACAGACGAAATAATCAAGCCTGAGAACCTCGTATACAAGAAACCCTCCCTCCTCAACGACGAGACCATGCACTACTGCCCAGGCTGCTCGCATGGCGTCGTACACAAACTCATAGCCGAGACCATAGAAGAGATGGGGCTGCAGGAAAAAGCCATCGGCGTCAGCCCCGTAGGCTGTGCCGTCTTCGCCTACAGGTATATAGACATCGACTGGCAAGAAGCTGCCCACGGCCGTGCACCTGCCTTGGCCACAGCCTGCAAACGACTCTGGCCCGACCGCCTCGTCTTCAGCTATCAAGGCGACGGCGACTTCGCCTGCATAGGCACCGCCGAAAGCCTCCACACCCTCAACCGCGGAGAGCATATCACCATGATCTTCGTCAACAACGCCATCTACGGTATGACGGGAGGACAAATGGCGCCCACCACACTCGTCGGCATGAAGACCGTCACCTGTCCCTACGGACGTGACCCCCGCATACACGGATACCCACTCAACATCACAGAGCTCGCAGCCCATCTCGAAGGCACGGCCTACGTCACCCGCCAGAGCGTGCACTCCGCAGCTGCCATAAGGCGCGCAAAAAAAGCCTTCAGACACGCCTTCGAAAACTCCATGCAGGGAAAAGGCTCCAACCTCATCGAAATCGTAGGCACCTGCTCCTCCGGCTGGAAAATGACACCCGTCAAAGCTAACCAGTGGATGGAAGAACACATGTTCGACTTCTACAAGATCGGCGACCTCAAAGATAAGTGAACCACATACACCGCGTCATGAAACAAGAAATCATCATATCGGGATTTGGCGGACAGGGCGTACTCTCCATGGGCAAGATCTTGGCATACGCAGCCCTCATGGAGGAAAAAGAAGTTACGTGGATGCCGGCTTACGGACCGGAACAACGAGGCGGCACAGCCAATGTCACCGTCATCATCAGCCCCGAGCCCATCTCCTCACCCATCCTCAGCTCTTACGACACCGCCATCCTGCTCAACCAGCCCTCGCTCGACAAGTTCCAGCCCAAGGTCAAAAACGGCGGCACCCTCATCTACGACAGCTTCGGCATCATGGACACACCCACACGCACCGACATCACAGCCTACAAGGTGGACGCCATGACCACAGCCGCCGAAATGTCCATGATGAAGTGCTTCAACATGTTCATACTCGGCGCCTACCTCAAGATACACCCCATCGTCAAGGTGGAGAGCGTCATGAAAGCCCTCAGAAAGTCACTCCCGGAGCGTCACCACCACCTGCTCCCGCTCAACGAGCAGGCCATACTCAAAGGCATGGACATCGTCACACCACTACACCTCCAGCCCTGACACACAAGCGGCCCTCGCCTCACCGCCAAGCGCCACAACCTCACCCAACGCATCTCTCACCCTTCAAACATACCTAACATGGCCAACAAGAAGCAACTCAAAAAGTCTGTCAAGCACATCACCACCTCTCTGCTTACCGACTGCATGGTGCTCAGCTACTGCAACGACACCAACAAGGAGGAGCTCGAGCAAATCATCACCGAAATCCTCGCCCTCCACAACGACTATGTGGCACGACTCAGCCACGTGGAACCCGGACAGGTGAAACAATTCTTCCGCCAGTTTAAGACAACCTTCACCGAGAAGGTCAACGCCCTAAACGAACGTATCCTGAAAGTCTGACACACATCCCCCAACCCGTCAAGTAGGTGAAGACAGACGCCTTCACCTACTTCTTTTTTTCCCTTCCTGCACATGATCCAACGTCTCTCACGCTTCATCCTCTACCGCCTCATGGGCTGGACCGAATGTCTCACGCAGCCCATCCCCGACAAGTGCATCATCTGCGTAGCTCCACATACCAGCAACTGGGACTTCATCATCGGCAAACTCTATTACGCCGCCAAGGGGCGCACCTCGCAGTTTCTCATGAAGCGCGAATGGTTCAGAGGTCCTCTCGGCCCCTTCTTCCGCCACATGGGAGGCATACCCGTAGAGCGAAGCAAGCACACCAGCCTCACCGACCAGCTGGCAGACTATGCCATACATGCCGACACCTTCTCACTCGCCGTCACCCCCGAAGGCACACGCTCTAAGGCGACGCAGTGGAAACGCGGCTTCTACTTCATTGCACACAAGGCGCAGCTACCCATCCTGCTTTTCGCCCTCGACTTCAAGGAGAAAAAGATTGTGTGCACACAGACGCTCATTCCCTCCGGTCACGTCGACGAAGACCTGCGCACAGTCATGAACTACTACAAAGGCTTCCACGCCCGCCATCCCGAGAAGTTCTGCGTGGAGGACATATAGTAGGCACGCCGGCCCCGCCTCGCCCACTCGCTTCCCCCTTTCACCTTCGCCACACGTCAGAGCCCACAGCCCCAGAGCCGCCGCCCTGACGTGTGGCGAAGCGCATGATGCCCCCCAGCACCTGTTCCGACACCACGTTCCCTCTCCTCCGCCGCCCTCCCCCACAGGCCGGCCTACCTCACCCGGCGGGCGTCACGATGCCATACCCGCAGCCGGACGCTACATGCATGGCAGCCAATCTTAGAAGCATTCCGGCGAGTGAAATCTGCCCCAATGCAAGGTGAAATCCGCCCCAATGCAAGGTAACATTCGGCCCAATGCAACCTTGCATCCGCCCCAATGTCACTCACCCGGACGCATGCAGAAACGGCAAACCCCCTGACGCCCACACAAAAAGAGGCTTCGCCAATGGACGACGGGGCAGGTGGAAGCTGAAAGCGGAATACCGGTCGGACAAAAACCGCTCTCGCAGACAGGACGGAGGGGCGTCGCTCTCACGACATGCCGCCGACGGCAAGGGGCATAGATACAACAGTCCCGTACATGAAGCCATGCACTGCGCATATACTTCGTGTACGGGACTTGCTTATTCGTAAGAGAGAGGGAGGTAACAGCACTCTTCCTCAAAAAGCCTGAACTACCGGGTGGATGCAGCCGGCGGGGACGCCTGCATGGGGCGCTTACAGCTTCAAGCTATCCCACCAGGCGGGCTCTCCCTTGAGATATTTGGCAAACCAGGCAAAGATGACATTCTGCCAGGCAAGACGCTTCTTGTAGTCGGTGATGACATGATCCTGACCATCTACCTGCACATAGGCCACCTCGCGCCCAAGGATCTTGAGCGCAGTGTACATTTGTTGGCTCTCGTTGGTGGGCACGTTCGTGTCTACCGTGCCGTGCAGAAGCAAGAGAGGGGTATGTATCTTGTCGGCCTGGAAGAGGGGCGACTGCTCTACGTAGAGCTTCGGATTATTCCAGGGGAAGCTGCCATACTGGGCACACTCGCCGTAGGTATATCCCCAATAGCCTCCACCCCAGTAGCTGGCTATGTTACTGATGCCAGCGTGGGAGATGGCTGCGGCGAAGAGGTCGGTCTGCGTCTGCAGATACTGCGTCATGAAGCCCCCGTACGAAGCGCCCATACAGCCTATGCGCGCCGGGTCTATGAAGGGGTGCTCGGCACAGAACTGCTTAGTGCCTTCGATAATGTCGGATGCCGTGCGCTGTCCCCACGCATTGACATGACGGGCCGCAAACTCCTGTCCATAGCCTATACAGCCGCTGGGATTGGTGACATAGACCACATAACCCTGCCCGGCGAGTACCTGTAAGGGATACTGAAATTCGAGACACTGCGACGAGGGAGTGCAGCCACCGTAGTAGTAGACGATGAGGGGGTACGACTTGGTGACATCGAAGCGGGGCGGCAGGAAGTAGAAGCCATCAATGGAGTCGCCGCGTGAAGTGCAGAACTTCCAGTCGTGACACTTTCCGATGGCTACCCGGGCAGCAGTCTCGTCGAAGCTGAGGGGCCCTATGCGCTCTGACTTGGGCGCCTGATGGTCAAGCCGGGCGACAAACATCTCGCGTGCCCTCTCAGCGCTCTGCCCGAAGTAGACAAGGGTAGGTTTCTTCTGCAAGCGGCCTACCGAGAAGCCCTGCACGGACGAGGCCTCCAACGCGTATTTCACTACCCGGCGGGTGTCGGGATGGAGCGAGAAGAAACTGTTGCGTGAGCCATCGGTGGCTGTGAAGTATATCATGCCGTTGCCGGGCGCCCACAGATAGTTTTCGACGGAGGGGGCGAAGTCCGGCAAGAGGAAGGTGGTCTGGCGGGTACGTTTATCATAGAGATAGAGCCGATAGTCAAAACAGTTGGGCTGCTGGTCAGGAAGCACCTCACTGCCGAGGCCGCCGAACGAAGCCGGAGAGGCACAGACAAGCAGGCGCATGGCATCGGGAGAGTAGCGTACATTACGCACGAAGATGGTATCAGCCAGCAGGGTGTCTACCTTACCGGTGTAGGCATCCATCTCGAGGATGGTCTTCCTGTCGAAGGGCGCCTTGGAAGGGTCCATGCGGGTGGCTTCGAGCAGCAGGTGCTTACCGTCCTGCGAGATGTCGGAGAGGTAGACGGAGGTGCTGCCGTAGGTGAGGCGTTGCTTCACCCTTGTCTTGAGGTCGTAGCGCCACAGGGCGTTGCGGTAGCGCCAGCCGGGCATACGGTCGTCGGGCGCAAAGAGCTTTTTGAGTCCGTCCGAAGGTGCAGGGCCTTCGTCTGAAAGGGAATAGATCAGGTAGTCACCTATGGGCGATACCGAGAAACTGCCATCAGGAATACCCTCTGCCAGCACGGTCTCGCGGAGTGTGGCGGGGTCGTAGGTGACAAGCTCGCGGCCGTTCACTGTCTGACGTGTGAAGTAGAGGCGGTCGTCGCCCACGGGCCACCACTGCCAGTCGAGATAGCCATCGCGGGTGAAGAGCTGCCGGCCGTCGGCCATGCGTGTGAGCGTAGAGGTATACATCACTCCCCCATCTGCCTTGCGGTAATAGGCAGAGTACAGGAGGTAGCTTCCACTGGGCGAGAGGCGGCAATTATAATAGTGCCCGCCTCTGAGCATATCAGCCATGGTATACGGGCGCTTACCCTCGGCATTGACGACGACCCCTGCAAGGCTGTCGGCAGTGAGCCGCACACTGAGGCTGTCGCTCTTACCGGCTTCGGTGAGGAACTGGACATCGACCGTGAGGCGGCCGGGCAGCAGTTCAAGGTCGGCAGTGGCCTCGTTGCCGTCAATGAGGATGCGGTAATGCTTCACCTTGTCGATGTGAAGCCTGGCCTTGACATAGCGAGGGGTCTCAATGGTGAAGCGGAAGAGGCCCAGCGAGGCTGAGGGCGCGGCGGCGGTATCGGCAGACGCAAGCCCTAAAGGCTGGTCGGCTTTCACCTCACGCAGGACAGCGGGAGAAGCGTCAGTCGATGCCGGTTTATTCTGTTTCAGAAGGTCGGTGATGTCGAATGCCTTGCCCGAGAGATTGAGGGTGTCGGTGGTATAGGGTACGACAAGGGGGTAAGGCCCTTCGACCTGTGCTCTGTCCACCACGAGGGTATCGCTCGCCAGATGGCAGAGGGAGACAAGTAATAGGGATAACATGGTATAAAAGTTTGAAGGCTGATATGGTGTGACTGTGAATGCAGGAAGAGGGCGGCGGCGGGCTACCCGGCCATCTCTTCACGGTTGCGGCCTGTGACTCCCGGCTCGCCCATGGTAGAAAAATCTTTCTTGCGGAGCTTAAAGCTATTGGTGAGGTATTTGTCGCGCACCACCTGATTTTCAGATAGTTCCTCGGGCGTACCTTGAAAGAGAATGCGTCCCTCGAAGAGCAGGTAGGCGCGATCGGTGATGCAGAGCGTCTCTTCCACGTTGTGGTCGGTGATGAGGATGCCTATGTTACGCGATTTGAGCTTCCAGACAATCTTCTGGATATCCTCCACCGAGATAGGGTCGACGCCTGCAAAGGGCTCGTCAAGCATGATAAACTTTGGATCGATGGCGAGGCAGCGGGCTATCTCGGTACGGCGACGCTCGCCGCCGGAGAGCTGGTCGCCGAGGTTCTTGCGCACCTTTTGCAGACTGAACTCAGTAATGAGGCTTTCGAGTTTGTCGCGTCGATAGTCTAAGGGTCTGCCGGTGAGTTCCAAGACCGAGGCGATGTTGTCCTCTACACTCATTTTGCGGAAGACGGAAGCCTCTTGCGCCAGGTAGCCAATGCCCTTTTGAGCGCGTTTGTAGACAGGGTCCTTGGTTATCTCCTCATCGTCGAGGAAGATACGGCCGCCGTTGGGCAATACGAGGCCTGTGGTCATATAAAAGGAAGTTGTCTTGCCGGCTCCATTGGGACCCAGCAAGCCAACTATCTCTCCTTGCTTCACGTTGAACGAAACACCATTGACCACAGTGCGTCGCCCATACTTCTTAACCAGTCCCTCAGAACGGAGGGTCATACACGTGGCCTGCTCCGCGGGGGCAATGTCTTGTTGCATAGCTGAATGAATTAGTGAGGTGACGGGGCGCTACTATATCTCCACGTTCTCATAAAGGAAGCGCTTGATGCTGCGCTTGGGCGTCTTCTCAAACTCCTCCTTGAAAAGTTTGAAGCCAGAGAGCCTCTCGTAAGCGGCAACCATCTCATTGAGGTCCTTACGGTTCTGCTCCATCTGAGCACGGAGGCCGTTTTCGTCAAGCCCTGCGGCAGCGGCTTCATCATAGTCCGGGTGGATCAGGGCATATAGCTTCTCGCCCTTCTGAATGACGATGCTCTCATTGACATAGGGCAAAGTGTTGAGCTTATCCTCTATCTCCTCGGGGTAGATATTCTGGCCCGAAGCGCCGAGCAGCATATTCTTCGAGCGACCGCGTATGAACAGATTGCCTTCTGCATCCATCACGCCCAAGTCGCCTGTATGATACCAGCCATCGGCATCGAGCGCGGCGGCTGTGGCTTCTTGATTTTTGAAGTAACCTATCATGACATTGGCGCCACGGGCCAGGATTTCACCGGGCACACGGGCGGGATCGCTGCTATTAACCTTCACCTCCATGCGCGGGGCGGCCTTACCGCAAGAACCCTGACGGAACGAATGCCAATCTTCGTACGTAATAATGGGAGCACACTCTGTGGCGCCATAACCCACGGTATAATTAAAGCCTATCTTCTTGAGCAACGTCTCTACCTCACTGTTGAAGGCAGCGCCCCCCACAATGATTTCGTAGAAGCGTCCACCAAAGGCCTCCCTGAGGTGAGCGCACACCTTGTCGCGTATGCGGGTATTGATAACGGGCAGCTTGAGAAGCATCTTCATGCCGGGCGTCTGTAGCTTGGGCAGCACGTTCTTCTTGATAATCTTCTCAATGATGAGAGGCACGGAAATGATGATGGAGGGCTTGATGTCGCAAAATGCCTTCAGCACAATTTTGGGAGAAGGTATGCGCGTGAGATAGTAGACGTGGCAACCATGAAGGAACTCGAAGATAAACTCGAAGGCCATGCCGTACATGTGGGCCAACGGCAACATCGAAATCACGCTGTCGCCTCGCTGGACTTTTGTGCCCAGCACCTCTTCTGCGAACCAGTAGTTAGACCAAATGGCGCGGTAGGGCAACATCACTCCCTTGGAGTTTGACGTGGTGCCGCTGGTATAGTTGATCAGCGCCAAGGCTTCGCCGTCGGGCTGCGGCCTATAGGTGACGTGCTCTTTACGGAAGAACTTGGGATACTTCCTACCGAACAATTCGTTGAGACGTTCACGGGCATCGGTAAGAAGCTCGGAGCGAGAGAACACTACTGAGTAGTCGGGAATGTAAATCACGCCCTCAATCTGGGGCATCTCCTCGGGCGTAAGCTCCGGCCATACCACATCACCCACAAAGAGCAGACGGGCTTCGGAATGGTTGACGATGTCGTGCACCTGCTTTGCCTTAAACTCATGCAGTATGGGGACAGCCACTGCGCCGTAGGTGAGTGTGGCCATGAAGGCCGCAGCCCAATGGGCGCTGTTTCGACCACACAAGGCAATGCGGTCACCGGGCTTCACGCCGGCATTATCAAACAAGATGTGTAGTTTCTCTATCTTGCGGGCTACGTCCTTATACTGTAGCGTTACGCCTTGATAGTCGGTGAGTGCGTCGGCATCCCAATTCTCTCTAAGACACTTGCTGATGAGACCAATGAAATCTTGATACTCAGTAGGTATATCAACCATGGAAGTATGTATGTAAAAATTATATCTTTACGCCGAGCGACGGACAGCATGACAAACCATCCCATGTCCCTCGAACAATGTTTTTCGAGCTGACAAATATCCGGGCAGAGCGGGGAACGCCTATGGAGACGCCTGCCATATCTGCCGCACAATATTTCAAAGTTTGCGCAAAAATACAAAATAAATTAATGCAACCTCCCATTTGCCACAGGGAGATTGCACAAAATCAGGAAAAATAGGCAAGATTTCCCGTTTTACGAGAGAAGGCTCCGCCCATTGGGGTTGAATAGTGCCGGTAGTATGGGAGAACTTTGCCCCATACTACCGGCACTGCGAAGCTACGGTCTCAAACAACGGGTGCAGCCGGTGGTGACGCTGAGACGGCGCGGGAGGCGACCACTCTGCCCCACCCTCAGTTTCCTATGCCCCGGGAGGGAATGGCTCGCCGGTTGCTGATAATGCGGGCAGGGTGTGCGTTTATTGCAGGCTGTTCGTCTTGCTGATCTGCTCCTTGGCGTAAGCCTTGGTAACTACAAACGACTTCTGCGTGGATGAGGGCAGTTCGAACATGGCCTCTGTCATGATGGCCTCCACGATAGAGCGGAGGCCGCGCGCACCCAGTTTATACTCCACGGCCTTATCGACGATGTAGTCCAGTGCCTCCGTCTCGAAGGTGAGAGCTATGCCGTCCATCTCAAGCAGGCGTTCATACTGCTTGATAATGGAGTTCTTGGGCTCTATAAGTATTCGGCTGAGAGCCTCGCGCGAGAGCGGGTTGAGATAGGTAAGCACCGGCAGTCGGCCGATAATTTCAGGGATGAGGCCGAAGCTTTTGAGGTCTTGCGGCTGTATGTAGCGCATGAGGTCGGACGTATCAATCTTTCTGGCATTCTGCACAGAGTCGTAGCCCACGGTGTGGCTGCCCAGGCGCTGGGCTATCTTGCGTTCTATGCCGTCGAAGGCGCCGCCACAGATAAAGAGGATGTGGCTGGTGTCTACATGGATGTAGTCCTGGTCGGGGTGCTTGCGTCCCCCCTTGGGTGGCACATTCACCACGGAGCCCTCGAGCAGTTTCAGCATGGCTTGCTGGACACCTTCACCACTCACATCGCGCGTAATCGAGGGGTTGTCGCTTTTACGGGCTATCTTGTCAATCTCATCAATAAAGACGATGCCTCTCTCTGCACGCTCCAGATCGAAGTCGGCAGCCTGAAGAAGGCGACTGAGAATGCTCTCCACGTCCTCGCCCACATATCCGGCCTCAGTGAAGACCGTGGCATCAACTATGGTGAAGGGCACATCCAGCAGCTTGGCTATCGTGCGTGCGAGCAGCGTCTTGCCGGTGCCCGTGGAGCCTACCATGATGATATTGGACTTCTCTATCTCCACTTCCTTGTCGCGCTTGGCCATGTCGGGAGTGAGCGAGAGGCGCTTATAGTGGTTGTAGACGGCTACGCTAAGCACTCGCTTGGCGTCGTCCTGTCCTATAATATATTGGTCGAGGTATTCCTTGATGGCCAAAGGCTTTGGCACACTCTGGAGGTTGATAGGCTGACTTGCCTTCTTGGTTGTGGAGGGAGGAGCTTCTACGCCCACATACTGCTGGATGTAGTGGTAGGCCGTCTCCACACAGTCGGAGCAGATGTTACCATCTCTTCCTTGCAAGAGAAGAGGTACCTCTGACTCTTTGCGCCCACAGAAGACGCACTTTTTACTTGCTCGTGGCACGGGGGTATCAATTAGGGGTGAGAGGTTGCTATTTACTTCTGACGAGAAAAGACTGTGTCTATCATGCCGTACTCCTTGGCCTCCTGGGCCGTCATCCAGTAGTCACGGTCTGAGTCGGCCCACACCTTGTCAAAGTCGGTGTGTGAATGGTCAGCAATGATGGTGTACAGCTCTTTCTTCAACTTTTGTATTTCACGCGCGGTGATTTCAATGTCTGAGGCCTGGCCTTGCGCGCCTCCCATAGGCTGGTGGATCATGACGCGGCTATGAGGCAGGGCCGACCGCTTACCTTCTTCGCCGGCCACGAGCAGCACTGCGGCCATCGAGGCCGCCATACCTGTACAGATGGTGGCTACGTTGGACTGTACAAACTGCATGGTATCGTAGATACCCAGGCCTGCGTAGACCGACCCTCCGGGTGAGTTGATATAGATGGAGATGTCCTTTCCTGGGTCGGTGGAGTCGAGGTAAAGCAACTGGGCCTGAAGCGTATTGGCTGTGTAATCGTCTATTTGGGTACCAAGGAAGATGATGCGGTCCATCATGAGACGCGAGAACACGTCCATCTGGGTCACATTCAGCTGACGCTCCTCCAGAATATAAGGGTTAAGATAGTGGTTCTGTGCACTGATGACATCGTCGAGCACCATACTATTGACCCCCATTGAGGTGGCAAATTTTTGGAAATCTGAGCGTTGCATAAGTTATATTGGGAGAGTTAGGGTATATATAAGGTGTGCGGCCTGTCGGTTTGGGGCTGCGTCGTCGGTGGATGTGAGCAGGACACGTGGCGAAGGCGGATAGTCCTCGCTCTGCATACCGCTGACGACGTTGATTGAATGGCCCGTCCCGCGATCTCGGTTTGCAGGCATGCTTCCAGATTTTTCTACATGTACATCCAGGTTTTTCTACATGTACATCTAGTTTTTTCTACATGTACATCTAGGTTTTTCTACATGTACATCCAGGTTTTACTACATGTACATCCAGGTTTTACTACATGTACATGCCAGAAACACTCGATGCCTCCAAGCATGACTGAGGCATCGTAGTGTGCCTCGTAGCATAGGTCCGGTCTCGAGGGCCTAAGGCGGAAGGGATATCTCACGGGGCAGGGCCCACGCCCTATGCTGTGGGCTGCCGGCCACCTACGGAGGCTTGTTGCCGTGGAGGGCATAGCTTGTTGCCTATAGGGAGATAAGGCCCGGCGCATTGATGTGGACGAGGCTGCGCCGTAAAACCGATATTACGACACAGCCTCTACTATCTCACTGTATAGGATGGGATAACCAAGTGGAAGGGGAAGAGACGAGTCTCTCGGCGGAGAGATCGGGCTTCAGATGCTATTCCGCTTCAGACAGCTTGGCGAACTCTTCAGAGGTCACAGTCTTGTGCTCAAGAGTCACGGTATCCTTCATCTTGGCAATCAGCTTCTGATTAAGCGCATGCTGTACCAGGCCATTGACACGGTTCTGGTCCTTGAGCATGGACTGGGCAAAGTTTTCGAGATACTCGTCGGGGATGTTGTTCATGCCATATTGGGCGAACTGATAACGGGCCGCTTCAATGGCACTCGCCTTGACATCGGCATCCTCAACCTTTACCTCAAACTGAGAAGCAAGCTTCGTGCGGATCATATCCCAGCGCAACTCTTCGAGAGCCTGGGTAAACTGCTCGTCGGTCAGCTCCTCTTTCTTTTCCTCGTTGGCATGCTTCAACACCTTCTTCAGAAGATCTTCGGGGAACTTCACAGCTGCGGTATCCTGCATGAGCTTCTTCTTGACATCCAGGAACAGTCTGTAGTCGCTATCGGCAGCGTATGCCTTGCTAAGGTCTCCCTTGATGAGCTCACGCACCTGCTCTTCAGATTTCACTTCGGTGTCTTCACCGTAAATCTTTTTGAAGAATTCTTCGTTGACCTCGGCAGGTACGAAGCGGCTGATAGAGTCTATCTGGAAGCTGAAGAGGCCGGCATAGTTAGCCACCTCGTCTTTCGAAACCTTGAAGAGACCTGCCAGTTCGGCATCGCGTCCTTCGTAGGCCTTGGACGGATTAAATGTAACGACATCGTTCTTGTGAGCGCCTACAAAGGCTTTGGCCTCATCCTTATTGGCGAAGTAGGCCGGCATGAGCAAAGAGCTTTCCACTACGAGGCCGCCTTCAAGGGGAGCGTTGCCCTCTTCGTTGAGCTGTGAGAGGGTGCCGCGCAAGAGGTCTCTCTCTTCGCTGACTTCGACCTCAACATTTTCTCCTGCACGGGAGCGCAGCTCGTTAAGTCTGTCGTCAACTTCTTTTTCTTCGACGCTGATGTCATAATATGCCACCTTATCGTCAGCACTGAGCGAGACTTCAAACTCAGGGGCAAGGGGAAGGTCGAAGACGAAGATGAAGTCATCCTGATGCTCGATATCTTGTGCTTCATGGTTGTCAGCGGCTACGGGCTGGCCCAGCACGTTGAGCTTGTTGTCGTCAATGTAAGTGAAGAGGCTCTCCTCTACCTTTTTGTTGACTGCTTCTATCTTGGCATGGGTTCCATAGAATTTCTTGATGAGGCTCGCAGGCACCTTGCCCGGGCGGAAGCCGGGTATGCTGGCTTTCTTGGCGGTTTCCTTGAGGGTCTTTTTCACTAAGTCCTCATAATCGGCCTTCACAAGGTTGATGGTGAGTTGGCCACTTACTGTTGCTTCGTTTTTAATGAACTTGATTTCCATTGGAGATATCTAAATCAATTTTATAATCTGTGTAGGGAGTGCCGGAAGGCTGTTGGCGATAACGTCGATGCGGCCAGATGCCCGCCTCACCTTTCACGCCGAGCGCCTGAAGGGTATATCTACAGCCAAAGCGGTTGCAAATTTAGCACTTATCTTCATAACAGGCTAATGATGCCCTTGTTTATTTGTCCTCAGCCACTCGCAGAGGCTATGGGGTAGCATCTTGCGGTGTTGCGGGAGGGAGGGTAAGCTTCAAGCCTACGAATATGTTGTCGGCATCCCTTAGTTGATTTGTCTTGATGATAAACCGGACATACTTGTCACTACCATAATACTTGCGGGAAATACGCGTAAGGTTATCGCCCTTCACTATGGTGTGATACTGTACGGTGGGCTTGGGCGCGGGTGCGACCTTGCCACTCTGCATAGGCACGGACCGGGCCTTGGATGCAGCTACGCTATCTGCAGAATGTGCCACCGCCGCGGTATCTTGCTTCGCCGCAGTGCTGTCTGCCTCGGCGGAAAGCTTCTCTTGCGAGGCAGGCGTTGCTGTAACCTTTGCCACCGCCGCGGTATTGGCTACCGAGACCGTGGCAGCCGAGGGGGAGGTCTCCGGGCACAGCACACGATAGTAGCCTAACATGTAGCTCGTGACGACACTCAGCAGGAAAAATACGAGGAGGAACAGACGTACTCCCCAAGTGCCGAGGAAAGGACACTGCACGCAAGGCTCTTCCTCTGTGGCTTCTTCCACGGACTGAGTTGACTGCGTGCCGGGAGACTGAGATAGGGGCGAGGGGGCATTCTGCGGTGTAACGGCGGGCGTCACGGGCATTTGCGGTCGGGAAGGTGCAACCGGCTCTTCGCGCGCTCCTTGTGGCGACACAGCGGGAGCAGACTCACCTACCTGAAGAAGCTTAGCCACCGTGCGCTTCTCGTCGGCAGCCACAGAGACAGCTTCCTGCGCGGCAGTCTGAGCGCGCTTCACATCTATCGCCGGCATTGGCTCTGGCGCGGGAGGCAGACTGTCAGTCGCAGCCTGCTCTGCCACAACGGGAGCACCATCTGCCTCAATCTCCAAACGGATAGGCACCTCAGCCTCAGGGAGGGCGTTCGCGGTCGGAGGGGCGGAAGAAGAAGCGGGTGCGGCAGCGTCAACAGCGGGTGCAACCGTGTCAACAGCGGGTACGGCAGCGGCAACAGCGGGTGCGGCAGCGTCAACAGCGGGTGCGGCAGCGTAGTTCTGGAAATCCGTCTCCGCCTCCATCAATGCCTCCTCCAGGCCCATCTCATCCTCCTCCGGCTCCATGGGTCCGGCCACGGCGTCCAGTTCCTCGGTGGTGGTGTCATCTGAAAGGTCGACGCTTTCAAAATGGGCAAAGGGGCGATTGATTTTCTCCTTCATCGCAGTGTCGGGAGTGAATGACACCTTGGTGTGTCCTATTATCTGGAAGCGCTCACCGGTATTGATGTTAATGCTTTCGCGTTCGCTTACGCTGACGAGCTTGAACGTGCCGAGGCCTTTTATCTTCACCAGTTTATCTGTGGTCAGACCTTTTTCCAATACCTGGAAGAAGCTCCTGAGGAAACTTTCCGCGTTCTTTTTGCTGATGCCTTGACTTTGGGCCAGGCGGTCAGCGAAGTCTTGGATCTGGAGTTTCTGTTTCATTCTGGGCGTGCAGTATATTTTCATGGGTGGGCAGACAGCCGACGACCGGCTACCGTCTACTTAACCTTATCTTTGAGGATGACACTTGGCTTAAAGGCCAGGGAGAGCTTAGGCGGCAACAGCTTGCGCCGCTTGGTCTGAGGATTGACGGTAATGCGCTCCATTTTCTTCTTGACTTCAAGCGAGCCAAAGCCGGTCACGTTGAAGCTCGTATTATCGTCGAGCGTATCGGAGATGTCGTCTAAGAAGGCGTTGACGTATCCCTGTGTTTCTTTCGCGGTGAGCCCTGCAGTCTGGGAGAGGGCCGCGATAAATTCTTTGTTATTCATGAGATGCTGGATATATGAAGCCTTGATTTCTATGCGGCGGGGCCGTCACTACACTATGCCACTACCCGGCCGTAAAGGTCGAAGTCTTCACAGCCTGTAATGAGGACCTGATAGAACTTACCCACTTCGAGGCCGGCTGCGTCGGCCACCGGGATAAGCACCTCGGGGTCAATTTCAGGAGAGTCGGCCTCGGTGCGCCCAATATAGTAGTCGCCTTCCTGACGGTCGATGATTACCTTCAACACCTTGCCCACTTTAGCCTGAGAGAGCTCGGCGGCAATTTCCTCCTGCAAAGACATCAGTTCGTCTAAGCGTCGGGCCTTCACGTCGTCTGCCACGTTGTCGTCATAGTGCTGGGCGGCGAAGGTACCCTCTTCCTCGCTGTAGGCAAAGGCTCCCATGCGGTCGAAGCGCATTTCACGGACAAAGGCCATAAGCTGGGCGAAGTCTTCGTCGGTCTCACCGGGGAAGCCCACCATCAACGTGGTGCGTATGCTGATGCCCGGCACCTCGGCACGCATCTTACGTATGAGCGCAACGGTCTCAGCGTAAGTGATATGGCGCTGCATGCGGTCTAAGATGCGGTCTGAGCAGTGTTGGAGGGCTATGTCGAGATAACTACATACATTGGGGTAGTCACGCATCACCCTCAGCAAGTCTTCCGGGAAGTGGGTGGGATAGGCGTAGTGCAGGCGTATCCACTCTACCCCGGGTAGCTGTGCCATGCGCTCTATAAGCTCGGGCAGGGCCTGCCTCTTGTAGAGATCCAGGCCGTAGTACGTCAGTTCCTGGGCTATTATCTGGAACTCGCAAACCCCTTTGGCCACGAGCCGGCTCACTTCCTGCAAGATGTCCTCTATCGGGCGGCTTTTGTGATGGCCGGTGATGAGGGGGATGGCGCAGTAGGCGCAACTTCTATCGCATCCCTCTGAAATCTTCAGATAGGCATAGTGGGATGGGGTGGTGAGAACACGGCCGGCGGCAGCATTTGCACACGTCGGCGAGGCCTCGTCCGCCCTTTCCTCTGCGGGGGAGGAGGCCGTCTGTGCGTCGCGCTGAACGACATCAGCCATGAGGGCGTTCCAGTCGAACTTTCCATAGAAACCGTCCACTTCGGGTATCTCACGCGCCAGTTCTTCGCGATACCTCTCTGACAGACAGCCCATCACGTAGACTGCCTCCAGCTCACCCTCTGCCTTCCGGTCGCAGAGCGAGAGTATCATCTCGATGCTTTCTTCCTTGGCGTCGGCTATGAAACCGCAAGTGTTGACTACGGCTATATCTCCATGCAGGGTATCGGGGTTGTGGTAGAAGCTGAAACCTTTTTCTTCAAACAGGGCCAGCAGGCGCTCTGAGTCGACAAGGTTCTTCGAGCACCCCATGGTCATTAAGTCTATTGTATGTGCCATCTGTGAAAGACTGGAAGTAGAGGCGAGGCCGGTGCATGTATCTCAGCCCTCACCTTATATAATATAAAAAGCACTGCTCGCCATGGAGCAAAGAGGGGGAGGCTATTTGAGCAGTTTGCCCTCAAACAAGGAGTCAATGAAATCTTTGGCGTCGAAGGCTTGTAGGTCTGTCATTTTTTCTCCCAGGCCGATGTACTTCACGGGCACCTTCAGCGAGTGTGAGATACCTATGACCACGCCTCCCTTGGCTGTCCCGTCGAGTTTTGTTACGGCGAGGGCCGAGACGTCCGTCACTTTGATAAACTGGCGTGCCTGTTCGTAGGCATTCTGCCCGGTGCTGCCGTCGAGCACGAGCAGCACCTCGTGCGGGGCGTCGTCCACGATTTTCTTCATGACGCGCTTTATCTTCGCCAGCTCGTCCATGAGTCCCGGCTTGTTGTGCAGGCGGCCGGCGGTATCAATAATGACGAGGTCTGCCCCATTGGCGCAGGCTGAGCTGAGCGTATCGTAGGCCACGCTGGCCGGGTCGCTGCCCATTTTCTGCTTGATGACGGGCACGTCTATGCGCTGTCCCCAGGTGACTATCTGCTCGATGGCTGCGGCGCGGAAGGTGTCGGCGGCTCCCATGACCACTTTCAGCCCTGCCTGCTTGGCTTGGTAGGCCAGCTTGCCTATGGTCGTGGTCTTTCCCACCCCGTTGACGCCCACCACGAGCATCACATAGGGTTTCCCCGTAGCAGCCACCGTCTTTCTGACCACGTCGGGCAGTGGCTCGGCGGCCGTCTGCCCTGTTTCTGAGAAGAGGAGGGCGCTGATTTCGTCCCTGAGAATGGTATTGAGCTCCGAGGTACTCACATACTTGTCGCGTGCCACGCGCTCTTCGAGGCGGTGGATGATGTCGATGGTCGTGTCAGTGCCTACGTCTGAGGTAATCAGGATGTCTTCGAGCTTGTCGAGCAGCTCGTCGTCGATGGTAGTTTTACCTGCAATGGCTCTTGCCAGTTTCGAGAAGAGGCCGGTTTTGGTTTGTTGCAGTCCGGCGTCAAGTGTTTCTTTCTTCTCCTTCTTAGAGAAAAGGCTGGTAAAGTTCATATCTTGGGTCTATGATTATCGTTGTGGTACAATGAGGCGCGTGGGCTGCTTGTGCAGGCCGTGTGGGCCTGCCGCGGCGTGGCTGCCCTACGGCTGCCGTCGTCCGTCCTCAGAGGGGCAGGTGCTCGATGGCATATATGCTAATGATGCCGCGGGTATAGGTCAGCAGGCCCTGCGCTTTGAGTTGAGCCAGCATGTGGGAGACTCTCAGGCGCGTAAGCCCAATCTCCGTGGCAAGGTCTTCCATTTTGATGTGAAGCACCTTCTTGCCGATGGGTCGCAGGCAGCGGTGTCTCACAAAGGCGGCGAAGCGGGTCGCTGCATCTTCCTTGCGAGGGTCCCAGATGGCGGCTTCCACGTTCTGTATATACGAGGAGAGGTAATTGAGGAAGTTGATGCGGAAGGCCGGGTAGGTGGCCAGCAGATGCGAGAATGCCACCTTGTCAAGCCATGCCACCATGACCTTACCCTTGGCCACACAGCCGTGGGTATAGTGTGTGTGCAGGCCAAAGATGCGGCTGGGGTTGAGGACGGCGGAACAATCTATTTCCTCCGAGAGACGGAAGGTGCGCGTGGGGTCCTCACACTCTATGCTTACTAAGCCTGAGAGCAACAAGCAGACCTTCTCACAGGGGTCATACTGGCGGACGATGTGATGACCCTGAGCGTAGGTCTTGAAATCGAAGGGAGTGACACCGACGATGTCAAGAAAATCTAATCTGCTAAACCCGATGAAGAGGGGATGCCGTAACAAACGGTCTGAGAAGCTATGTTCCAATGGGTGTGAGGAGTGAGATGAGAGGTGGGCCGTATCCGGACCGTGAGGGAATATGGGGAGGGACGTCTGTCTGCCTGACTTATGGCGTGACACGCCGCCAAGGCATGCTGCACAGCTAGTGAGTAATCTTGACACGCCGCCACGAGATGAGGGTCTGCCGGGGCAGCGGATGTCGGCCGGCTGCTGCGGTGGTGCCGGGGCGGTCAGCGAGAGGTGGCTGCCTCTGACTGTCTGTCAAACACTTTGCCCGTGGCGAAGGTCGCGAGCCGACCCTTATCGTCGGCGTATATCAGATAGGCGCCGAGCTCTTTGTGGGCTTTCAAGAGGGTCTTGGCTTCTTCGAGCCCCATCACCATGAACGCCGTGGCGTATGCGTCGGCCGTGGCGCAGTCGTTGGCGACCACTGTGGCCGAGAGCAGGCTGTGCGTCACGGGTCGGCCTGTGCGCGGGTCTATGGTATGGGCGTATTTCCGCCCGTCCCTCACGTAGAAGTTATGGTAGTTGCCGCTGGTGGCAAGGGCTGCGTTTTCAAGGGAGAGGATGGTCTGGCAGCTGCCGGCCTCTCCTCCGGCGTCAGCCTGGGGTTTGCTGATGCCTATCTGCCATGGATGTCCTTCGGGGTGGCGGCCATGGGTAATGACCTCGCCTCCGATTTCGACCATGTAGTTTCTGATGTGGTTTGCGCTCAGCAAACGTGCCACGCAGTCTACTGCATAGCCTTTGGCAATGGCTCCGAGGTCTATCATGACACGTGGGTCTTGCTTGCTCAGACGTCCGTCGTCGTGGAGGGTCAGTTTCTCATATCCCACCAAGGCCTTCAGCGAGTCCACTTCTGCGTCGGTGGGCAGGGCGCTATGCTTGAAGCCGAACCCCCAGGCATTGACTAAGGGCATCACCGTCGGGTCGAACGCTCCGTGGGTGGCCTCACTGATTTGCAAAGCCTTTGCCATGACTTCTTGCAGCATGGGGGCCGAGGCCGGGGCCTCGCCGCGGTTGATGCGCGAGAGGGTGCTGTGGGGGTTAAACACGGAGAGCGTTCTGTCCACCTCGTTCAGCTTGGCTACAATCTGGCTGTCGAGGTTTGCCGAGTGCTCGTACTTGATGTGGTATGCCGTGCCGAAGATGAGGCCCTCGGCCGTGTAGAGTCTGTTCGTACCGCGCCCCCAGACTATCCATATCGTGCCGGCAATGAGGCAGAGTAGGAAGGCTGCCGAGGCTGTTCGCTTACTTCTTTTCAGTATGGAGGGCATGACTTATATCTATTACGATGGTGAAAGATCCGCCGAGGGCATGTCCGTCGTTCCGTCCGTAGCCGGGCACATACCAGGGGCTTCCGAGGGCAGACTTCTTGTCGCTGATGCGGAGCTTGTAGCGCAGGCTCCAACCTGCATACACCGGTCCCCACAAGTGTGCCTCGAGGCCGCCGCATAGTTCTATCCACTGGTCGAAGCCTTTGAGTCCGTCGTAGCTGACGGGCAGGCGGGTTTCATAATACGGGTCGTCGATGGCAGGTGCCTGCACGCTGTACTTGAAGGCAGAGAAGGCGTAACGCGCCCCGAGGAAGATGCGACCATCTATGCTGGGTGTGTTACACATGTCGTAATCGAGGCCGAGCCTGAAGTAGGGGGCGCTGACCTTGAAACGTATGCCGGTTGACTCGCCTGTATGGTCGCTCACGCCGAGACCGCCTTCTATCACGGGGTAGAAGCGGCGGCCGACGGCGGCCCGCAACGTACCTTCATACTGTCCCCACTTGCCGATGAGGGCCATGGCTGCGCCACACAGGTCGAAGCCTGCACTGAAGCCTCGCAGCAGGGGGGCCTTCTCTGTCTGCTTCTTTGCAAACAGCAGGCGGGGCTTCGTCGCTGCGCTGTCGGCATGCAGGCTGTCGCCCACTGCTTCGGTCTGCCACAGCAATGCGGCGGTCGGGGCGGCGGCCCTGCTCGATAGCGGCCGGCTACTGCTCAGCAGCACGACGAAGATATATGCGTAAATTCTCAGGAGTTTCATAGTCAACTTGGCTACCTATGACGGCTACGCTGTCTATGGTGACGGGGAAGACGCTCAGGGGGTGTGAGGTCCACTCCACCGAACTAATTTTGTGGAACACCTGCAGCGGGCAGTCTACGCTCTCGAAATGGGGTTGTGGCGTATGGATGATGCGCAGTGTATCGGCATACGTCTCGTCTTCATGCTCGGCATCGGAGGCGAAGAAGTAGAAGAGGAGGGTGTCTGCCTGCTCCGTGGCTTTCAGCGGCAGGATGAAGTCGGAGACACTGCTGGCCCGGTTGAGCAGCACGGTGTCGCGCAGGTAGGGCTTCACGGTAAGGGCCACTTCCGCAGCTATGGGCTGCTCCTTCTCCGTATCGGCATCGTATATCCTGCACCTTGCACCTGTCACCTTCTCGAGCGGACAGGATATGCTGGTGCACGCTGCCACGCCTCCGAGCAGGAGAAGCCACAGCAGGGGGGCAAGATGGCCGAGGCGGCGTAGCGTGGGGCGTGATGACGCTGTATCGTGCTGTCGGTGGGTCATGGGGTTGGAAGGGTGGATTTATATCTCTTTCTCAATGTGATACTCGTTGCGGCGCTCTGAGTTACGGCTGATGAGCTCTCCGAGGAAGCCGGCCACAAAGAGCTGCGTGCCTAATATCATGGTGGTCAGGGCAATGTAGAAGTAGGGCGACTGGGTCACCAGCGGGGCGGGCACGCCGTTCCAGAGGTGGAACAGCTTGGTGGCGCCCACTATGACCACGGCAATGAAGCCTAAGAAGAACATCACCGAACCCAGGAAGCCGAAGACGTGCATGGGTTTGAGGCCGAAGCTGTTGAGGAACCAGAGGCTCACCAAGTCAAGGTAGCCGTTGACGAACCTATTGAGGCCGCCAAACTTTGTCTTGCCGAACTTACGGGCCTGGTGGTGGACCACCTTCTCGCCTATCCGCCCGAAACCGGCATTCTTGGCCAGGTAGGGAATGTAGCGGTGCATCTCGCCGTAGACCTCTATACTCTTGACCACCTCTAAGCGATATGCCTTGAGGCCGCAATTGAAGTCGTGCAGATTGTGTATGCCGCTCACCTTGCGCGCAGTGGCGTTGAAGAGCTTGGTAGGCAGGGTCTTGGAGAGGGGGTCGTAACGCTTCTGCTTGTAGCCGGAGACGAGGTCGTAACCGTCCTCGGTAATCATGCGGTACAACTCGGGTATTTCGTCAGGGGAGTCTTGCAGGTCGGCATCCATGGTGATGACCACCCGGCCCACTGCCTGACGAAAGCCGCAGAACAGGGCCGGCGACTTGCCGTAGTTACGGCGAAACTTAATGCCGTGCACATGGTCGTCGGCGGCAAACTGCTCTATCAGTGACCATGAACCGTCGGTGCTGCCATCGTCTACGAAGATTACCTCGTAAGTGAACTGATGGGCCTCCATGACGCGCTTGATCCATGCCAGCAACTCGGGCAGGCTCTCTGCTTCGTTGAAAAGGGGGACAACGACCGAAATCTCTTTGGAATACTCGTTCATAATTGATGCAAAGGGAATGAAGAACTTACGCCTGCCGAAGAGACAGGCTGCCTGCCACCGCTGACTGAGACGAAGGGGAACGGCTACGAAGCCTTGCCCGGAAAGTCTGCCTCGGCCTATCTTGCGATGAATGCGGGCATTTTGAAGACTGCAAAGGTAGTGCAAACTTTTTAAGAAATGGCTATCTCGGCGCATTTTAAGCTCTCTCTCAGCGTGCTACGGGGTTACAGGGGAGGGCGAAACCGGACGGCAGCCGATGAAAACGGCATATCCTGCTTCCGTCCCGCCGTCTCGAGACGGGCGTAGGGGCGGAGAGAGAGCACATCCGCCTCAGACGACTACACACACTACATACAATTGAACTTCAACCATATATGTCGGTTTATGAGAGCAATGGTAGCAAATCCTGGAAGGCAATTCGCCAAAAATAGAAGCAGGTTTGTCAGTGGTTTTCGGCCGAAGCCACATCTGTTTCCGGCCGGAACCACATCTGTTTTCGGTCGGAACCACATCTGTTTTCGGCCGAAACCACTTGGCGCGGCTGCTTGGCGTGACGGCGGGAAGCTGCACAGAAACGGGCGGACGCAGGGCCGGAATGCAGGTGGGCCATTCGGAGGTCGCCCACATTACGGCTGAAAGTCTTATCTTTGCGACGCTTACGCGCCACGACCGTCAGCCCCTGCGGCCGGAGCCGCCACCCTGTTCACCCCTACCCTTTCGCCTTCGCCATGACAGCATCCCCATCCGCCACCCTCGCCTCACCCTCACCTCTCGGAGGCCGTTTAGCCTCGTTAGACGTGCTTCGCGGGCTGACCCTCTTCCTCTTAGTCTTTCTGCAACCCGTGGCCTGCGCGGTGCTCGGGCAGATTGACGCTCCCTGGGCCGCGGCCGTGTGTTACCAATTAGACCACGAAGTGTGGGAGGGTTTCCGGGCCTGGGATCTGGTCATGCCCCTCTTCCTCTTCATGAGCGGGACGTCTATGCCCTTCTCCTTCTCGAAACTGCTGCGGCAGGGAGGCAAGGCCGCCGTCTACCGCAAGGTGAGCCGGCGCTTCGTGGTGCTCTTCGTGCTGGGCATGGTGGTGCAGGGCAACCTACTGGGCTTTGACGCAGACCACATCTACTTCTACAACAACACGTTGCAGGCCATTGCCACAGGCTATCTCATAGCCACGCCCCTGCTGCTGCATTTCAGTCTGAAGGGGCAGGCTGTCGGGGCAGCGTGTCTGCTGGCGGCTTATACGTTGCCCATGATGGTGGGCGGCGACTACACGATGGACGGCAACTTAGCGCTACGCCTTGACGCGGCGGTCATGGGACGTTTTCAGGGCGACCCCTCCTACTCCTGGCTACTGAGCTCACTCACCTTCGGGATGACGGTCTGGTTAGGCGCATTGGCCGGCCAGCTCATCCGCCGCGGCAGCAGCGACCGAAGCCGTACGGCAGGCCGACTGGCCCTCACGGGAGGCGCGCTCGTATTGGCCGGGCTGCTATGGAGCTTGGAGATGCCCATTATCAAGCGGTTGTGGACGGCGAGCATGGCCCTCTACTCCGGCGGGCTTTGCTTCCTGCTCATGGCCCTGAGCTACTGGTGGATTGACGTAAGGGGACATGTGAAGGGCTGGGGATGGCTGAAGATTTACGGCATGAACTCCCTCATGGCCTACCTAATAGGCGAGACGGTGAACTTCCGCAGCGCGGTGGAGTCGCTGAGCTACGGACTACAGCCGCTGTTAGGCGACTTCTACGGCGCTTGGCTCACGTTAGGCAACTACTCGATTGTCTTCCTCATACTGTGGGCCATGCACCGAATGGGATGTTACGTCAAGATATGACGATGAACGCGGAACGGTAAGCGGCAGCCACGACGCCGCCCCCCACGCAGCCCAATATGAAACACGACCACGCCCCCGTTACCTTACCGGTAGCGGGGGCGTGGTGGCTGCTATCTGTCGAGATATGCGTCAGCGGCCGAAGGCACATACAGCCTCGACCACCTGCGCAAGCTCGGCGTCGGTCATGAAAGGATGGATGGGGAGGCTCAACTCCTGCGCCGCCCACCTGCGGGCATGGGGATAGAGACAGGCCGCATCGGCAAAAGCCGCAAGCGCGGGCTGGTCAGGAAGGGCCACGGGGTAATGAATGAGCGAACCGACCTCGTGATGGGCGGAGAGGTGGGCCTGAAGCGCATCACGGCAGGGGTGGCACACGGGATAGATATGAAACACGCTCTGAGCGACATCGCCCCCGTAAGGCAGGGCGACCACCTCAGCCGGCAGATGGGACGCATAGTAAGCTGCCACGTTGCGGCGACGGTCGTTATGGGCGTCAAGCAGGGGCAGCTTGACAGAGAGCACGGCAGCCTGGAGGTCGTCAAGGCGACTATTGACGCCCCTCTCCGTGTGGTGATACTTGCGGGCAGCGCCATAGTTGCCCAGGAGGCGGACGCTGCGGGCGAGGTCGGCATCGGAGGTCACGACAGCTCCACCATCGCCCAGCGCGCCGAGGTTCTTGCCGGGATAGAAGCTGAAGGCGGCGGCATGACCCCACGCCCCTACCCTACGGCCTGCCACACGGGCGCCGTGGGCCTGGGCCGCATCTTCTACCACCTGAAGACCATGGGCCTCGGCCAGCGCCATAATGGCATCCATGGGAGCAGGCAGCCCGTAAAGATGGACCGGCACCAAGGCTACGGTGCGAGGCGTGACGACGGGTTCGATGGTGCGGGGCGTGACGACGGCGAGCAGGGGGTCGACATCGGCAAAGACCGGACGATAGCCCGCACGCACCACTGCCAAGGCCGTGGCCACGAAGGTGAATGCCGGCACTACAACTTCGGCCTCGGCAGTCCATCCGTAACGAAGCCCCATAGCCTGAAGCGAAAGGGTGAGGGCATCGAGACCATTGCCCACACCGACACAATGGGGCACGCCTACATAACGGGCGAAGGCAGTCTCAAAGTCGCTCAACGCCTCACCTCCCACATACCAGCCGCTGCTGACCACCTGCTCGATGGCGGCACTCAGCGCCGGCCGGAAGGCCGCATTGACACGATCTAAAGGATAATAGGGTACCATGGTGTAGGGATAAGAAAACGGGAAAGCATCCGGAGAAACAGCAGACGGGGCTTCAAAGGACCAGCGTATAGGCATCGTAGCAGACGGCACGTCCTCCGAAGCCCTCTTTCTGGAAGAGAAGTCCCTCGTTGAGGCGTAGCCCCCCCTCCTCGGTGCTGATGCCGAAGTCAAAATAACGGAACTCTGCCTGACAGGCGGCGAAGTGGTCTATCAGACGAGCGAAGAGAAGGTCTAAAGCCCCCGACGAACGTCCCTCTGCACCGGCGGCAATGTACTGCACATGGACAGTGGGCGGGCAAAGGAAGAGGAGGCAGCCGGCCACTACCTCCATGGTATCGCCCACCGGCTTCGTTGCCGTGACGAGGCGGATGGCCGACGGGTGGCGGCTGAGAAGGAGCTGTATCTCAGAGAGCGAATGGACGGGACGGACGCCATGACGCTCGGCAAGGGTCTCAGTGAGCAGCTGCCAGTAGGCGGGCAGATGGTCGGCCGTGGACTGAAGACTGAGCAAACCGGTGCGCTCGGCCTTGCGGCAACAGCGGCGGCGCAGGGTGGAAAGGGGGAGAGGGCGGGAAAGGTCGACCACCGACGAAACGGCACGCGCAGAGAGCACAGCCCCCTGACGGAAGAGGGCATACTGCTCCTCCTCAGCCGGGTAACGGTGGTAAATCCACGGCACAGGCTTGACGACAAGACGGCTTACCCCCGACTGCTTATAATATGCCTTCAGGGCGGCGTACATGTCGAGGACAGTGGCTGCCCCGACCGACGGCAGCGTGAGCAAGCCGCCGTATGTGAGGCCGGCATGGCTCACAACCTCAGCATCGCCCATGCGGCAGGCCGGGAAGGCCGCTACCACGCGCCGGTCGCCCGCGTAGAAGAGCAACGAGCAATCAGCGAAACGAGCGCTGTGATAGTCCATGAAGCTACGCTGAAAGAGGAAGGTGCCCTGGCGGGCAGCCTCCACAAGCGCATCCCAGTCGGGACGAAGCGCCGGACAATATGGCTGGAGCGTGAACTGCATCTAAACAGAGAGTGTGAGAGGGGAAAGGAAGCTAACGGCCTGCTCGGACCGTGGCCAAGAAGCTGTCGTAGGTCTCGATGTATCCGTCGTGGTCGTAAGCGCCGGAGGCTAAACAGAGACATAGGGCGTCGGCGGAGAAATCAGTGAGCTCGCACCAATACATAGGGGGTATGCGCAGCCCCTCAGCCGGGGAAGATAGGCGATATGCCACGGCGGGATGACGCCCATCGTCTAAATGGACTGTGAGTGAGCCCCGCAGGCAGAAAAGCACCTCGTGGCAACTGCGATGGGCATGGAAGCCACGCGACTGACCATGGGGCACACCTGTAATCCAGAACACACGGTCGACGGCATGGCCTACGGGAGGCACGGCCTGCGTGGCCACCGCCACCAATGAACCCCGGGCATCGGCGTGGACCGGGAGAGGCAAGAGGAGACCTGCATAGAAGGGAGGTAGCGAGGCTGGCTCTTCGGCCGGCACGAGATGAGGATCCAAGAGGGCATGCACCGCAAAATCATGGGGCTCGACGGGCACTTCAGCCACCACCTGGCAGCTAAAGGCACACCCAACCTTGTAAGCGTGAGAAAGGGCCGGCTGGGAGAGGAAGCGGTCATAGTAGCCACGACCACGGCCTAAACGATGGCCGGCAGCGTCGAACCCCACTCCCGGTACTACGACGAGGTCGACAGCCGAAAGGTCGGTGAAAGCCGGCCCTTGGGGCTCGAGGATGTGATAGGCTCCGGGACGCAGGGAAGCATCGTCGACATACTCGCGCAGCTCAAGGCCGTCGCCCACCACGACAGGCAGGACGACGCGCTTACCCAACTCCTGCAACGAAGCCGGCCAGCTATGCGTGTCGGCCTCGTCGGGCAACGAGGCATAGAGCATGACCGTGCGGGCCCGGGCAAAGGCCTCACAGCGCAGCAGGCTGTAGAAGAGGGCCGCAGCCTCACGACGTCGCTGCACGGGCGGAAGAGCCGCCACAGCCTGCTTCAGCCGCGAACGTAGGGCTTGCTTCTGAGAAGAGAGGGTTGAGGCCATAAGGCAAAGAGGGGAAGGGTTCGGGATGACGGTTTGGCAGCAGGCACAAGGCATGGCCCCTCGAAGAGGCTACGCTGACAGACGCTCGGGAAAGGGCAGAGAGCCTGCGAGAAAGGGATGGAGAAGACCGCAGCCGTAATGGCATGGCTGCGGAATGGAGGCAAAAGAGCCTTCCATGCAGCGCCCTCCACGCGAGATGAGACCTTGGGAAAATCTTTATTGCCGGAGCTGAGCTGGCCGACGGCGCGAATGACCATGGGGTCGGTCTGATTGGCGTAGCGCTGGGTCTCAGCCTCATCGAAAATATCAGAGAGAATGGCCGAAGTGAGGTGGGTCTGGAACAGACGGTACGAAGTGTGCAGCATGATATTGCGACGCTTCAGCCCCTTGGTCTCGGCATACGCGGCAAACTCCTTGGGAAGGTTGTACCTGCGGAGAAACTTCAGCACTTCCTCCAAAGTGGTGAATTTACGCAGGGCCTGACGATGGGAGTCTACAAAGTGGTAGGCGTATCTGTGGATGTAGGTGCCCATGTAGGCATCGCGGAAATAAGAAGTCATACCCACTGTGTCGCGTGGCACGAAGATGTCGGGCACGATGCCGCCTCCCCCATAGACCACACGCCCTAACCGAGTGTGATACTCGGTCCCGGACTGTCGGATGCTGTCGGCCGAGAAGTACTCGCCGCTCTCGGCGCGCAGCAGGAGGTCGGCCTCGTATTTTTCTTCGTCGCCCGGGGTGTACGGCTTCTGCACACAGCGCCCCGAGGGAGTATAGTAACGGGCCGTGGTCAGGCGGAGCATGGAGCCGTCAGGGAACTCGATGGGCACTTGGACCAAGCCCTTGCCGAAGCTGCGGCGGCCGATGATGGTGCCACGGTCATTGTCTTGAATGGCACCCGCGAGAATTTCGCTGGCAGAGGCTGACGTCTCGTCGATGAGTATGGTCAGTGGCATGGACTGGTATACGCCGCGTCCGTCGGTGCGATACTCCTTTCGCGGAGACTTGCGGCCTTCCGTGTAGACGATGAGCGCATTCTTGGGAAGGAACTCGTTGGCTATCTGGATGGCCGGCTCCATATAGCCACCCAGGTTGCCGCGCAGGTCGATGATGAGCTTTTCAAAATTCTCTGCTTGGAGCTTGGAGAGGGCTGCAAGGAACTCGCCGTAGGTGGTATCACCAAAGCTGTTGATGCGGATATAGCCTATCTGTGGAGTAACCATGTAGACAGCACTCACCGTGTGGACAGGCACGGCGCCGCGCACAATGCTATATGGGATGAGCTGCTTGACGCCGGCCCGCTGTACCTCAATGCGGCAGGTGCTTCCGCCGGGGCCTTTGAGGCGCTTCATCACGCCGTCATTATGGATGGTATCGCCCACATAGAGCTCGCCATTGACCTTGACTATGCGGTCACCGGCTATAAGGCCACTACCCTCGGACGGACCACCCGGCAAGACGCGGACGATGCGGATGGTGTCGTCGAAGATAGAGAACTGCACCCCTATGCCCGAGAAACTGCCCTTCAGCTCCTGCATAGAAGCATCGGCATCGGCAGCAGAAATATAGACAGAGTGTGGGTCCAGCTCTTTGAGTATCTGAGGCATTGACTTCTCTACGAGGTCGGAGATGTTGACCGAGTCCACGTACTGGTCGTCTACGAGATGGAAGAGGTCAATCACCTTGTTGCTCGAATTATTGATGATATTGAGACGGCCGGAAGTAAAGTGGTTGGCAAAGAAACTGCCGAGCAAGATGCCGACACATACTCCGAGGGAGATGAGAAGGGGGACAAAACGATTTTTGTTTGTCTTAATCATGTAGCAGATAGGGGTTATGACAGCAGGGATGCTACTGAATAGGTTTATGTTCTACTTGAATGCCCGCCTGACGCAAGAGCTCAACCCCATCGGCAAGGCGGTAGCTACGGGCATATATCACGCGACGTATACCTGCCTGGATGATGAGTTTGGCACACTCAATGCAGGGAGCATCAGTAACGTAGAGGGTGGCGCCATCGGAGTTGTTGCCCGAGCGTGCTATCTTAGTGATGGCATTTGCCTCGGCGTGAAGCACATAGGGCAAGGTAAGCCCGTCGGGACCCTCGCACACATTGGGGAAGCCGGAGGGCGTTCCGTTGAAGCCATCGCTGATAATCATGTTATCCTTGACGATGAGAGCGCCCACTTGGCGGCGGGTGCAGTATGAGTTCTCGGCCCAGATGTGAGCCATGCGCAGATAGCGCAGGTCAAGGAGGTGGCTCTTGGACTCCGGGGAGGGATTATCTTTCTCCATAAAGGACACTATGAAAGGTTTGGCAAAGAGAGGGTAAAGGCGTGGGCCATCATGGTCACAGGCCAAGGCCCGGCTTGCTGATACCATCGCGCTTGAGCAAGGCATCAATGCCCGGCTTGCGACCACGGAAACGCAGGTAGAGCGCTGCCGGATGAACCGTGCCGCCTTGTGAGAGGATGTGGGTGCGGAACAGCTGTGCCACGGCACGGTTGAAAAGGCCATTCTCAGCAAAGTAGTCAAAGGTGTCAGCCGCCAGAATGTCAGCCCACTTATAGCTGTAATATCCCGCAGCATAGCCGCCGGCCATGATATGGCTGAAGCCGGCAGTCATGCACGTGGCAGGAACGGCCGGAAGCACTGCACAGGGCTGCATGGCTGCTTGTTCGCAAGCCACCACGTCGCCCTCGAGCGGGGAGGTGCGGGTATGAAGGGCCATGTCTAAGTAGCCGAAGGAGAGTTGCCGCACACAGAGATACCCGACATTAAAACGGGAGGCAGCGCGAAGGGCTTCCACATAAGCTGAAGGTAGCGGCTCACCCGTTTCATAGTGGAAGGCGAAGGTGGAAAGGAAATCGGGCTCCAGCGCATACGCCTCCATAAACTGAGAGGGCAGCTCGACGAAATCCCAAAAGACCGAAGTACCGCTGAGCGCCGCGTAGTGGGTCATGGCAAAGATGCCATGAAGCGCGTGACCAAACTCGTGGAGCAGGGTTTCTACCTCACCAAACGAGAGAAGGGGTGGTTTATTGCCGGTGGGCTTGGTGAAATTGGTGGTGACGCTGACGACGGGGCGGAAAGAGTTCTCCGGTGTGACAGGATGGGTGGGAGCGACGTCTGCATGTTCATCTCTGTAGCTTGTCATCCATGCCCCGCCCTTCTTGGTCTTACGGGGAAAGAAGTCCATGTAGAGCACGGCCAGGAAGCGATGCTCTTCGTCGAACACACGATAGGTCTCCACATCATCATGATAGGCCGGAATGTCGGCAGCCGGCTCAAAGGTTAAGCCATATAGCTTGGTGGCCAGTCCGAACACGCCCTTCTTCACAGCCGGCAGGGGGAAATAGGGTCTGAGTTTGTCGGGGTCAAACTGATAGAGCTCTTCGCGGAGCTTCTGCGCATAGTAGGCAAAATCCCATGCCTGCACCTCAAAGTTATCCCCCTCAAGCGCCTTGGCCTTAGCGTTCACACGTTCCACGTCATGCCGGGCAGCCGGGAGATAGGCTGCGAGCAGGGACTGCAGGAAGTCGTTCACATTTTCCTTGGTCTCAGCCATTCGGCGCTCCAAGGCATAGTCGGCATAAGTGGAGTAGCCGAGCAGCCGGGCCAGGCGTTGGCGACAGTTGACGATGCGGCGCACAATTTCGAGGTTGTCGTTGGCCGCATAGTCATAAGCCTCTTCCCCACCCTCTTTCATGCTCTGAAGGGCATCGGCAAAGGCCGGAGTGCAGCGGGTCATATAGGCCATATACAGGGAGCGGCGCAGCCTGCGGTTGTCGGCGTAGGTCATGAAGGGCTGATAGCTCGGCGCCTCGAGGGTAATCACCCACCCGTCCAGTCCACGCTCATGGGCTGCTTCCTTGGCAGCTTCGCGTTGAAGGGCCGGCAGGCCGGCAAGCTCTTCTTCATTGTGAAGATGGAGGTAGAAGGCATGGGTGTCGGCCAGCAAGTGTTGTGAGAAGAGGAGCGACTGTTCTGAAATCTCGGTGGTGAGGGCACGAAATACCTCCTTACCTTCCTCATCGAGCAGCGCACCGGATCGGCGAAAGGCGGCGTATGTCTTCTGAAGAAGCATGGCCTGCTCGGGGGTGAGACTACTATTCCCCTCTTCACGGGCAGCCATCTCAGCCTCGTAGACACTATTCACGCGGTCAAACAGCTGCTTGTTGAGCATAATCTCATTATCGTGGGCCGTCAACAAGGGCGACATCTCTGAGGTGAGTGCGTCGAGGGCCTCATTGGTCTCTGCGCTGAAGAGGTTATACATCACCTCGGTGGCACGGCCCAGCATGGCGCCACTCTTAGACAGGGCGACGATGGTATTGTCGAAGTCGGCCGGACGTGGATCAGCAACGATGGCCTCCACCTCTGCCTTCTCCCTTTTCATGCCTTCTATCAAGCAGCCACGGAGATGGTCGATGGGGGGGCAGTCAAGGTCTGGGAGGTCGAAACCTTCGTCGAGGGCTTTCGCCCAAGCATTATCATCAAGGAGTTGAGCAAGGAGAAATCTACTCTGCATGGAACGAATAGTCTGTTATATATAATAGGTAGGGGAAGGTCCTATGGCAGGGGAAGGGGCACATAGAGCTACGCGACGAGCGGCATTGAAGCTTCGGCCGCAGCCGGAGGGACGGCGGCTACAATTGTCGCTCTATCTCCTCAAACTTTTTCCCACGATTGAGCACATAGTATACCTTATAGAGTAAGGGTGCCCAGCGTTTTCTATCAGCCGGGGCGAGTTTACGGTATTCTTCAAGCACAGGTTCAGCCTTAGCCATAAAGGCCTTTTGCTGTGCCTTCATCAGTTTATAAGCCTTTGAGCTCACGTTATCAGGCAGCTGAATGAGGAGTGCCCTGCCCACGTATGAGGCTCCGATGTAGTAGAGAGGCTCTACACTGACTGTGTCGTGGCGTTGCCATAACTTGGCCGCCTCGATGCAGCTGTCAAGTTTCATCTCATGGAAGAGAGCGATGCAGTGGGCTGCATGGGCTATGCAGTGGGTGCTGTCCCGCCGGAGTTGCTGATGGGCGAGGATCCTCATCTGTGCATATTCCGCCCTGGCTTGGTGCAGGTCGACGAGACGGGCAAAGAACAAAGGATTATCGGGGTATTCACGAAGGCCCTGCTCCAAGTATTTCTGAAAAGCGAGGGTGTCTTTCTGTTGGTCTGCCGTGAGGGCGAGGGTCTCCAGCATCTTCTGCCGATAGAGCGTGTCCTGCATGGCGTAGTCTTTATATCTATACACCTCGTCGTAGCGACCGGACTGAAAGGCAGCTGTCAGGTATAGCACAGCGTTGGAGATGCGCGATTTTTCCACCTTGGGGCGTGCCATTTGAAGGTAGTCGCCGAGCGCGGTTTGTGGCAGGTCTATACAGGTTCTCAGATAGGGCATTGCTTCCGTGTACTTGGCACGGCTGAAGAGGTAGCAGCCTCCGGCGTTGAGGTTGGGCAGGTATTGAGCGATGAGGGTTGCCATCTTCTTGCGATAGCGTGGCTGTTTGTGAGCGGTCAGCACCTGCCGCTGCTCGAGCGAGTCTATCTTCCGGGCGTTTTCAATAAGGTTGTAGGTGGAGGAGAAGAAGGTAAGTGTGTCGTACTTCTGTTTGAGATAGAGCTTGAGGTTTTCAGCATCGTTGATGCCTTTTTCGGCTTCTATGGCAAGCAGGTAAAGGTCTATATCGTCTCTATATAGAGAGTCTGTCTTTAGTTTGTCGGCTTCTTTCTTAGCTTGGGAAAAATTCTGCGCCTTGAGCGCCACCTTGATGGGCTTATAAGCCTTCTGTCCGACAGCAAGGAGGGGCACAATCATCAGTATGAGAAGAAGGATGCGACGCATAAGGGAGAGGGGGTAATTAGGGCTAAAGGTGTGGGCTGACTTTAGAGAAAATTCTGAAGCAGCACAGGCGGCGGTGTGTCCGTCTGTGTCTGCTCCAGATAGGTGTTTGTGTAAGGTGTGAGGCTTGCTGGTGGCCTCTCGGTGTGTCTTATTCGAGGCCTTGTGCCTGGCGGTTGGCCTTGTCAAGCAGTTCGTCCATCAGCTTAGCCTCTTCCGTACGTCCGAGGTTAGAGTAGACGAGCTGGAGGTCACTGGCCCAGAGGCGCGGGTTATCGGGATTGAGTTCACGCAGCTTCTCGAGATAAGGAAGGGCCTTGGAGTAGTACTCTCTCATATAGGCGAGTTCCTTATCATAGATGGCCACTTCCTTGGCGAGCGCCTTGTCAGCCTCTCCGCCGCGTCCACGACCTACGATCTTGCGGTCTGTGCCAAGATACTTGAACTTCTTGTCGTAGATTTGGTTGAGAATGTCGTTGACATAGCACATCGCCATGGGGCGGAGCACTTGCTGGGCATTGGGGTCTATCTCGAGGGCTTTGGCAAAGCTCTCACGGGCGGCGGCATAGTCTTTCTTGACGTCCAGCTCTATATATCCTTTCATGTACCAGGTAGAAACCTTGTCGCTCTTCTCGTTCACGAGTTTCTCGATAAGGGTGTTGGCTTCATCCACCTTCTTCGACTCAAGATAGTACTGCACGAGCTGGGTGTAGAAGTTAGTGTTGCCGGTGCGTTCGGCAGCCTCAACGAGGGTACGTGCCCAGGAGACGGAGTCTTTCAGCTCGCCGTAGGAGTTGAGCTTGACGATGTAGAGGTTCTGAGGGTCGATGGTGTCCTTGAGCGCCTCGGTGGCACAGTCGATAGCCTTCTGCCAATTATGGAGGCTATAGTTCTGGAGAGCGAGGTTGTAGCGTGCTAAAGAGTATATCTTGGCGTTACGCTCGTAGATGGAGTCGGCTTGGTGGTCGGAGAATACGCAGGTGGCTTTGGGCAGGTCGACGAACTTCTGGAAGTAGTCTACGGAGGCCTGCTTATCGCCTTGGCTGTCCATGAACACGCCGCAGTTATAGTAGAGAGTAAGCACGTTTGAAATGCCTATCTTGCAGTAAGAGGTGAGGATGGAATTAGGCTTCACCTTACCCTTTGCGTTGGGCTTTCGGTTGCAGGCTTCGGCCTGGTCGAAGCTGAGGATGGTGCCGTCCACGCGTTTACAGAAGGCGAGGGTGTCGAAGCGGATGCCCTGCTGAGCCTTTGTCAATTCGTCTTGCAGCAACTTGAACTGCAGCTGAGCATTCTGGAAGTGCAGGCGCGCCAGTTTGTCAGTTTTGCCTTCGGCTTCAGCTTTAGCGATGTCGTTCATGATTTCTTTTTCGGCATCGGCATATAGCTGCTGAGCCGCTGCGAAAGCCTCTGAGCTGCGCTCGGAGCGTTTGGAGTCGGCCTTCTTGATGAGGTCGTAGGCTTTCCAGTTGCCCGGATCGGGTGCCTGTTGTGCCCAGCTGCCTAAAGAGGCTGTGAGACAGAGGGCGAGGGTCATAATAATCTTTTTCATAAGGGATAGAATAAAGGTTGTCTTTCTTTGTTGGTTGGTAGCTCCGGCGCCTTGCCTACGACCATCGGTCAACAGGCTTGGCGCCGCGAGCGTGATGGGTGTGATGTCAGTTTTGAGCGTCGCCGTCGCCCTGCTCGGTATTATCAGAGGGGCTCTGTGCGGGGGTGTTCAGATTGGGTGTCTCCGCAGTGTGCTCAGCGAGGGTGGCGTCGTCGGAGGGAAGTGTTTCGTCGTCCTCCTGGGGTTCTGTCTGCACCTTGCACACGCTGGAGATGGTGTCGCCGCGCTTTTCGAGATTGATCAGACGTACGCCCTGGGTGGCACGGCCCTGTACACGTACCTCGCTGAGGCGCAGGCGTATGGCTATTCCGCTCTTGTTGATGATCATGAGGTCGTCGTCTTCGGTCACGCTCTTGATGGCGATGACCTTGCCGGTCTTGTCGGTGATGTCGAGGGTCTTGACGCCCTTGCCGCCGCGGTTGGTCACACGATAATCGGTCACGGCGGTACGCTTGCCGTACCCCTTCTCGCTTACCACGAGCACCGTCTCACGTTCGGGGTCGTTGACGCATACCATGCCTACCACTTCGTCGGTGGGGTCGTTCTCGTCGATACGCAGACCCAGCACGCCGGTGGCAGTACGTCCCATGGGGCGTACGGTCGACTCGTTGAAGCGGATGGCTCGGCCGCCTCTGTTGGCAATGACAATCTCGTCGGAGCCGTTGGTAAGCACTACGCTGACCACGCGGTCGTTTTCGCGGATATTGATGGCGTTCACGCCGTTAGCCCTGGGCCGTGAGTAGTCGGAGAGGCAGGTCTTCTTGATGATGCCGTTCTTGGTGCAGAAGGTCACGAAGTGGGTATTGCAGAAGTCCGTGTCGTTGAGACGACGTATGTGGAGGCAGGCGTTGACAGCGTCGTCGGGCTCGATGTTGAGCATATTCTGTATGGCGCGTCCTTTGGAGTTCTTGGTGCCTTCGGGTATCTCGTAGACTTTGAGCCAGAAGCATCGTCCCTTGGCGGTGAAGAAGAGCATCGTGTTGTGCATGGTGGCCGGATAGATGCTCTCTATGAAGTCGGCATCGCGAGTGCTGCCACCCTTGGCGCCTACGCCGCCGCGCGACTGTGCACGGAACTCGGCCAGGGGTGTGCGCTTGATGTAGCCGAGGTGGGAGAGGGTAATGATGACGTCGTCGTCGGCAAAGAAGTCTTCGGGGTTGAACTCTTCGCCTGCCATGCAGATCTCGGAGCGGCGTTCGTCGCCATATTTTTCCTTGACCTCTATGAGTTCTTCCTTCATTATCTGCCGACAGAGGCTGTCGTCGGTGAGGATGCGCTGATAGTAGGCTATGTTCTCTTCCAGCTCGTTGTATTCGGCGTGCAGCTTCTCCTGCTGAATGTTGGTCAGCTGGGAGAGGCGCATGTCGACGATGGCCTTCGCCTGGGGTTCGTCGAGGCCGAAGCGGCCCATGAGGGCGGTGATGGCTTCGCCGGGAGACTTGGAGTTGCGGATGAGATGAACCACCTCGTCGATATTGTCAGAGGCTATGATAAGCCCTTCGAGTATGTGTGCGCGCTCTTGCGCCTTGCGCAGGTCGTACTTGGTGCGGCGTATCACTACTTCATGGCGATGGTCCACAAAGCACTTGATGCAGTCGCGCAGGGTGAGGAGCTTGGGACGTCCGTGCACGAGGGCGATGCAGTTGACGGCGAAGCTCGTCTGCATGGCTGTCATCTTGAAGAGCTTGTTGAGCACGATGTTGGAGTTGGCGTCGCGCTTGAGGTCAATGACTATGCGCATGCCTTCACGGTCGCTCTCGTCGTTGACGTTGCTGATGCCTTCAATCTTGCGCTCATTGACAAGGTCGGCGATGCTCTTGATGAGTTCGGCCTTGTTGACGCCATAGGGTATCTCGGTCACGACGATGGTGTCGTGCTGGTCGGTGGTCTCTATCTCGGTGCGTGCTCTCATGACCACTCGGCCGCGGCCTGTCTCGTAGGCATTGCGCACCCCTTGGAGGCCCATGATGTATCCCCCGGTGGGGAAGTCGGGTGCCTTGATGTAGTGCATGAGACCTTCGGTCGTGATTTCCTCATCTTCAATGAAGGCCACACAGCCGTCTATAACCTCGGCAAGATTGTGGGTAGGCACGTTGGTGGCCATACCTACGGCAATGCCGCTGGCACCGTTGACCAAGAAGTTAGGTATACGTGTGGGCATGACCGAGGGCTCGTCGAGCGTATTGTCGAAGTTGCGGTCCATGTCGACGGTCTCCTTGTCGAGATCCTGCATCATGGCCTCACCCGTGGCTGTCAGGCGTGCCTCGGTATAACGCATGGCTGCGGCGGAGTCGCCGTCCATGGAACCGAAGTTGCCCTGCCCGTCGACCAGGGTGTAGCGCATGTTCCAGTCTTGGGCCATACGCACCAGCGCGCCATACACCGAGCTGTCGCCGTGGGGGTGGTACTTACCGAGCACGTCGCCCACAATACGGGCACTCTTACGTGTAGGTTTGTCGTGGGTGATGCCGAGCCCCATCATGCCATAGAGTATGCGGCGATGAACGGGCTTGAAGCCGTCGCGCACATCGGGCAGGGCGCGGGCCACTATCACCGACATGGAGTAGTCGATATAAGAGGACTTCATTTCTTCCTCTATATTGACCTTAATTATTCTGTCGTCCGTTATCATTGGAAGTGTAGGAATTGGGTATTCTTATAGGGCGCAAATTTACAATAATATATTGAGGCTTGCCGTGCCGTTTCATGATTTTTAAGGTCCTTCTTGGCAGTCGGAGGGCGATAAAGGGCCCAAAGAGGCTCTCTACGCCCTTCACCGCTCTCCATCGGCCACCTGTCGGAGAAAGGGGTACAGGCTTCAGAGAACGCTTCAGCGCCATTGCGCGATGTACATCCCGCCATCGTCGCCCGACCAGGCGACGAGCGAACACCGACCAGGCGACGAGTGAACACCGAACGGGCGACGAGCGAACACCGAACGGGCGACGATGGCCGGATGTACGTGAAGGGACGGCGCGGAGGGTACAACTTGCTACTCGGCCCGCATGAGATCGGCCATGACGGTGTCGCTGACCATGACGGCCTCTGCCGTCAGCGCAAGGCAACCGGCGCGGAGGCTGAGACGACCGTCGCGCAGATGAGGCTCTGCCTCGCGCAGCAGGCTGTCGACCCACGGGCGGCCGAAACGGGCCGTGAGAGGAGCGAGCGGGAGGCCGGCGCGGGTGCGGAGGGCGGTAAAGACGGTCTCGTTGAAGGCGGCCTCTTTGGTCAGCGTCTCTTCGCTGAAAGACGGGCATCCGTCGGCCCGCAGGTAGGCCGTGAGGTCGGCGTCGTTGGCCCTGCGCGTGCCCCACCCTGCCCCATCGGCCTCAGAGGCGGAGCGGGGCGGAGCGTAAGAGTGGGCACCGGGACCAAAGCCCAGATAGAGCGTGCCGTCCCAGTAACCCGTGTTGTGACGCGAGGCATAACCGGGGCGACTGAAATTAGAAACCTCGTAATGTTCAAACCCCTGGCTGCGTGTGGCCTCTACGAGGGCCTTGTAGTGGGCCAGGACCAGGTCTTCGTCAGCCGGCCGAAGGCGTCCCTCTGCCACGGCCCGGGCCAACGGAGTGCCGCTACTGACCATGAGGCAGTAGGCCGAGAGATGGGTAACAGGCAACGAAAGGGCCTGCCGCAGGTCGGCTCTGAAGAGGGGGAGCGACTGCTGAGGCAGGCCATAGATGAGGTCTACGCTGAGATTACTGATACCGCAGCGGTGGAGCGTCTCGACAGCGGCGCAAGCCTGGCGGCTGTCGTGACGACGCCTGAGCAGGCGCAGGAGAGGGTCGGAGAAGGTCTGCACACCGAGGCTGACGCGGCCAAAGCCCATGGCAGCCCATGCTGCCGCCGTCTGCGGGGTGACATCGTCAGGATTGGCTTCAAGCGTCAGCTCTGTGGCCGACGTGAGAGAGTAGCACCGGCTGACCACATTGAGGATGCGCTCCAGCTCAGCCGGGGAGAGCTGTGAGGGAGTGCCTCCGCCGAAATAGACGGAACGCAGCGGGGTATGGCCTATCTCTTCGGCCCTTTGCTCCATCTCACGACAGAGGGCTTCGACGTATGCCGCGCGGTGGGCGGCGCCATGGGTGGTGGAGTAGAAGTCACAGTAGATGCAGCGGCTGCGGCAGAAGGGCACGTGGATGTATAGCATCGCCTCCATCAGTCCTCGCTTTTGAGCACGGGAAGGTGCCAATGGTACTTGACAGCCAACACGCGGCTCAGGATAACGAAGAGGCCGCAGACGAGGCCGCAGGTGACATTGTCGAGACCGAGGCGGAGACAGACATAGTAGAAGGCGCCGCCCACGACACAGCAGAGGGCGTAGATGTCTTTACGGAAAATGAGGGGCACCTCGTTGATGAAGACATCGCGGAATACGCCCCCACCCGCTCCGGTAATAGCGCCCATGACGACGGCAGTCCAGAAGGGCAAGCCCACAGCAAGGGTGCGCTCAATGCCCGTGACGGTGAACATGGCCAAACCGACGGTGTCGAAAAGGAACCAGGTGTTGTTCTGACGTACCAGGTAGCGTCGGAAGACGATGACCCATAGAAGGGCGAAGGCCGAGCAGAGCAGGTAGAAGGAGTCGGTCATCCAGAACGGGGTACGGGAGAGCATGAGGTCGCGCAGCGTGCCGCCGCCAATGGCAGTGGTGACACCGACCACGTAAGCGCCGAAGAGGTCGAAGCGTTTGGCGGAGGCGAGGCGGATGCCCGAGATGGCGAAGGCCAGGGTACCGACGAAGTCGAGCACCTGAGCAAAAGAGATGGAGGCAAACATGGGGAAAGGAAAAGGGGAAGTGGGGAATGAGAATTGAAGTGGCGGGGGACATTAGGCGCTGACCACATTACGGGGGCTGCCGCTGAGGAAGGCGCTGATGTTGTCGGCGAGGATGCAGACGATGCGGGTACGTGCCTCGACTGTAGCCCAGCCGATGTGGGGAGTGACATAAGCCCGGGGGGCGCTGAAAAGGGGGCAGTCGGGCGAAGGAGGCTCCTGCTCGAGCACGTCAGTAAGGTAAGCTCCGAGCCGCCCTTCGTGAAGGGCACGGGCCACGGCCTGCTCGTCGACAAGCGCACCACGGGCGGTATTGACAAGCACGAGAGAGGGGCTGCAGAGGGAGAGCAGGGAGTCGTCGACCATGTGGTAGTTGTCAGAGCGCAGCGGACAGTTGAGGCTGACTATCTGAGCTGTGCGGAAGGCCTCTTCGAGGCTGACGGGGGTGACTTCGTCGGGGAGGAGCGAAGGGTCGCAGCCGCTCACGCAAACAAAGCGCAGGCCGAAAGGCCGCATGACACGCACGACGGCCCGCCCTATGTGGCCCATGCCCACAACGGCCATGAGCTTGCCTTCCAGCTCAAGGCGCGGCCAAAGGGTGTAACTGAAATCGGTCTGCTCGCTCCAGTCGCCGCGCCTTGTGCTGGCCGCATACTCACCAACGCGGTCGACGCCTTCAAGGATGAGGGAGGCGGCGAGCTGTGCCACAGACTGGGTGGAGTAGCCCGCGCAGTTGCAGACAGTGATGCCGAGACGAGCGGCAGCCGCCACATCGACCCGGTCGTAACCCGTAGCCGCCACGCAGACTAAGCGCAGGGCCGGGAGATGGGCCAGGGTGTCGGCCGAGAGGCGGGTCTTGTTGACAAGGAGTATCTCAGCATCGGCAGCACGGGCCACCACGTCGGCAGGCTCGGTGCGGTCGTAAATGGTGACGTGGCCAAGGGCACGGAGAGGGGCGTCGCTCACGCCGTCATCAAAGAGCGTGTAGCCATCGAGGAATACTATTTTCATGGGAAAGTGATAGGTGGCGTAACAGAAGGGAGAAAGGAGGACGCCGCAACGGCGCACACGGCCGTGACTACGGCTTGAAGTCGGTCTGCCCGACGCCCACCAGCCGCCAATAGCGTCGACCGAGTGGCCGGTAGTAGAGCAGGGCTGTGTAGTCGTTGGTGGTCTGATAGAAGTCGCCTTCCATCAGGGCCGTATTGCCACGGGGAGGGATGGGGATCTCTTCGGCGTCGGGGGCGAAGGCAAGGGCGGCTTGCTGAGAGTCGTCGAGATAGGCATACTGATACTCGTAATACCCCATCTTCATAGGCAGGACAAGCTCGTACCCATCGCCCGAGGGCAAAGGTTGCAGGCAATAACGGGAGGCAAAGGCCGGCTGGGCCCAGCGCCCTATGAGATAAAAATGGCCCGTAGGGCGGACAAAGGTCTGAAGGCGGAAGTGGACAGTGGAATAGTCGGCCTCAGTGTCGGGATAGGGAGAGGAGGTGGTACGAATGAGGGAAGCGCCGTTGTGGTCCTCATCAAAGATGTAGTTGCGGCAAGGCTCGTCGGGCTGAAGGGCAAGATGGTAGAACAAGCCCTCTCGCCAGATACGCTCCCCATGCTTGCCGGGATACTCGGGTGATAGCATCTCGAAACGCCGATACTCGCTGCCACCGGCAAAGATAAGGTCGCGGCTATGCTCCCAGAGCAGGGTTCGGCCGTCGTATGAGGTGGGCTGCGGACGACGCACTGCGTTGTCATATCGCCCATTCTGAAGCACAGTGAGCCGTATCTCCTGCTGGGGGTTCACTATCGGAGTATCGTAGAAACGCGTTTGCACGCTCACTTGCTGGTGGCGGTCGTGACGGTCGATGTCGGTGTCGGCACTCGCTGCCACCTGAACCACAGCGAGAGGCTCGACCACCCCAAAGCAAGCTACAAGGAGAGACCGGGGTTCGTCGTCGGTAATGTCGGTCACGGTGAGGCGATAATTGCCACTGAGCAAGGGCTGCACGTCAGTGTTCGGCAGGGTGAGTGTATAGTGCTGATAAGCCACGGAGGTATAGACCGAAGGCTCAGAATGGGAGAAGAGAGGCTCGTCGACGGTGGTACGCACATATTCGTTATCGAAAAGCTCGGTGGTAGGCTGTCCCTCGTCGTCAAGATGGACGATGCTGTAAGTAAGACGCCGGGCCTGGGCATCGAGATAGTCGAAGGCGACGGTGAGTTGGTCATGGCCACCCAGCGTGAGCAGGGGCAGGGAGCAGGAGGCCTGACGGTCGCTCGTCATCTGTAGGGAGAAGACCAGCCTGTCCATATAGTCGACACGACCGGGCTGGGCTCCGACTGAAACGAAGCCCACCAGAAAGATGCAGGCAAGCAGCGAGAGCCGCCTCTTGAGGCATCGCCTTATACATATATATATAGTAGACATGAGGAGGAAAGGGTTAAGCCATTTCTACAACCGTGATGCCCGCCCCGCCGAAGCGTACATCCTCATCGTGGAAGGACTTCACGGCGGGCATCGTGTCTAACCAAGCCCTGATGGCTATGCGGAGAGCCCCGGTGCCTGTGCCGTGAAGGATGCGCAAAGGACTTCCGCCACACTGGATGGCATCGTCGATGAAGCGGCTGAGGGAGGTGAGTGCCTCATCCACACGCTGACCACGAAGGTCTATCTCTGAGCGGAAGTGCAACTGCTTCTCACGCATGGCGGCACGGGTGGCCTCGCTGACAAAGGTAGCTGCCACGGTGGCATCCTTCTTCTCAGGACGCGGTGGAGCCGTGGGCAACAAGCGGGCAAGGGGCACAGTGGACTGCATCATGCCGAACAGGACATGGGCTCGTGTGCCATGTAAGGCTTGCACCTGACCGGGCACCCCGCTCCCGTCGAGCAGGACGTAGCCACCGACTTCTATACCCTCCCCCATCCTGGGCCGGGAGGGCTCGGCGGCCGGGCCGGGGTGAGACGAAGCAGCGGACGAAGAATGAGCCTTACGGTTCTTCTTCCTCTCCTGGCGACGTTTGAGGCGCTCCATCTCGCGGTTGAGCTTGGCATCAGCCTCGAGAGCCGCCTCGTCAAGCCCGGCAGCAAAGGACGCTATCTCATTACGCACCTGACGTGTGCGTTCCTTCTCGGCCTGTGTCTCGCGGATAGTGCGTATGGTGTTCTCAATAAGGGCATTAGAGTTGGCTACAATGTCACGGGCCTCGTCGCGGGCCTTGGCAAGGACCTCGTGGCGTGACCGTTTAAGCTCTTCGCTCTGCTCGGCGTATCGCGCGGCCTCCTCCCTCAACTTGCGCTCACGCTGCTTGACCTCTTGCCGCTTTGTCTCCCAATAAAGCTTGTCGCGTATGATGTCCTGCACATACTTATCGCTCATGACATAGTCATTGCCTACAAGGTTGGAGGCATAGTCAATGACCTCAGCAGGAATGCCGGCCTTGCGGGCTATCTCTATGGCAAAGGAACTGCCGGGCAGCCCCACCTGAAGGCGGAAGAGCGGAAGCATGAGCTGGCGGTCGTAGAGCATCGCCCCATTGACCACAGAGGGATGGGCCGAGGCATAGTGCTTGAGATTTTGATAGTGGGTGGTGATTACACCCCAGGCTCCCATCTTCTCCAACTGATGGAGAATGGCCTCGGCAAGGGCTCCACCTATACGCGGCTCCGTACCGCTACCAAACTCATCTATCAGCAGGAGGGTGCGACGCCCGGCGGTCTTCATCATCTGCTTCATGTGAAGGAGATGCGAGGAGTAAGTAGAAAGGTCATTGTCGATGCTCTGGTCGTCACCCATATCCAGCATGACGTCGTCGAAGCAGCCAGGCTGCGAGGAAGCAGAGGCCGGCACCGGCATGCCACATTGCAGCATATATTGCAGCAGGCCCACCGTCTTCAGACAGACAGACTTTCCCCCGGCATTAGGTCCGGAGATAAGGAGGATGCGGCCCTTCGAAGCCAGGAGACTGATGTCGAGCGGCGTCATGGCTTCGCCCTTGGCTTTAAGGCGGGCGGCCAGAAGCGGATGGTAGGCTTTCTGCCAGTCGAGGCGGGGTGAGGCTACGGGAAGTATGACACGAGCCTCTATCAACCGCGACCACACTTGGAGCGCACAGAGATAATCTACGTGGCCCAGGAAGCGCATGGAGCCCATGATGTCGCTGATGTGGGGGCGTATCAGGGCTGACAGCTCACTGAGTATGCGTATGACCTCACGATGCTCGGCAGCCCGCATCTCACGTATGCGGTTGTTGCTTTCAACCACCACAGAGGGCTCTATAAATACGGTGCGGCCCGTGGCACTCTCGTCGTGCACGATGCCCTTAATCTTGCGCTTGGCGGCAGGGGGGACAGGTATGACCAAACGGCCGTCGCGCAAAGCGGGAGTTACCTCGCGGTCTATGTATCCATCATTCTGGGCCTCTGTGATTACGGTGCGCAGCGTCCGCGACAGACTGCGAGTGAGGTGATCTATCTCACCGCGCAGGCGACTCAGCTCTGGAGAGGCATCATCGCGCACCTTGCCATACTGGTTGAGCACCCTGTCAATCCGCTCCACTATCATGGGGAATACCGCCACGCCCTCAGCCATTCGGGCCAACGCGGGGTAGAGGTAGATGGAGTAGTCTACTGACAACGATTCTGCAACGAGGCTATTCTCTAAGCCACAGGCGGTTTCCTCTTCTGCCATGGTGGCCTCAGGCGCAGCCAGGGTATCATCAGTAGAAACCTGCGTGGCCACATTATCTGCGTCAGCCTCCTCCTCGGCTCCCTCCTTGAGCTGACGAAACGCCTTGGCGTAGGCTATCACCGTAGTTAGCGAACGCTTGAGAGCAAAGAGGTCGGTCTCTTCCATCCATGTACGCTCCGGCCGAAGGCGCAGAAGGGGGGTACGAACGTCGTAAAACTCGGGGACGAGGTCGGTAGTGTCTTCCTCGCAGAACCGTATAAACTCAGCCGATACCTGCAGCGACTCGCAGACCGCCCCCCAATCTGCCATAAAGGCCAACTCACGCTCCACCCACTCTGTGCCGAGTGACGACGTGCAGCGGCCTTTCAGCTGGGTCCGTATCTGATCAAAGCCTAACTTACGTTCAAACGAAGAAGGATATATCATGGATGAAGTGTATGCTATAAGGAAACAAGCAGGTGATACTTAGATATTTAGAAAGACCATCTATATCAATCGAGGAAGTCATTGACCACATGCAGGAAGTCGGCACAGGCCTGCTGCAAGTCGTCATTCACAACGAGGGTGTCAAACTGTGACGCGTGGGATAGCTCGAAACGAGCACGGGCAAGGCGGTCTTCTATCACCTCGGGGCTATCGGTGCCGCGCCCCTCAAGACGCTGACGCAGCACCTCTATCGAAGGCGGCTGGATAAATATGCTGAGGGCTCGCTCCCCGTAATGCTTCTTGATTTGAAGCCCGCCCAACACATCCACGTCGCATATCACGTTTACCCCACGCGCAAGGCTATTGTCCACCTGGCTCTTCAACGTACCGTAGTAGCGGCCCGCATAGACCTCCACATACTCTAAGAAGTCACCGGCAGCTATATGTTGCTGAAACATCTCTGTAGACAGAAACTGGTAGTCTACTCCGTCCACCTCCTTACCACGCGGCGGGCGATTAGTGGCTGACACAGAGAATGCCAAGTCTGTGCGCTGTGACATAAGATGCTGAATGAGGGTACTCTTGCCTGTACCACTCGGGGCAGATACTATAATGACCTTTTTCATAGGTTCAAAGAATGTGGGGGAATGGATAATGGTGATGCGTAACCTACGTGGAGGACACGCTGAATAGCGAGCCGTGGATTACATGACGTTGAGCACCTGCTCTTTAATCTGTTCCAGCTCGTCCTTCATGTGCACCACGATATTCTGCATCTCGGCCTGGTTACTCTTGGATCCTGTAGTGTTTATCTCCCGCCCCATTTCTTGGGCAATAAACCCAAGCTTCTTGCCCTGTCCCGGGTCCTGAGCCATGGTTTCACGGAAGTACCTTAGGTGGTTGGTGAGGCGCTGTTTCTCTTCGCTGATGTCGAGTTTCTCGATATAGTATATCAGCTCCTGCTCTAAGCGGTTTTTGTCATAGTCCACCCCTTTGAGCTCAGCGAGACGGCTTTCGAGGCGGGCACGGATTTTCTCCACACGGCTCTGCTCGTAGGGAGCGATGCTCTGAAGCAGGGTATCGATGGCCGTCAGTTTCTCCTCAAACTTGACAGCCAGGGCCTCCCCTTCTTGCTGACGGAACTGGCGAAGCTTGTCTAAGGCTTCATCCACCGCAGCCACCACCACAGTCCATTCTTCATCGGTTAACACCTCAGGCTGTGAGGTAACGGTAGTTTCCGGCAGGCGGACGATGAGGTCCCACACATTGTCAGGCATAGGAAGATGGTGGGCGGCGCTTATCTCCTCTATCTGCGTGACATACGATGCCACCACTGAGGGATTGATGGTAGGTGCAGACTGCTCGGCATCTTTCTCCGTCCACAGAGTGAGGTCGACCTTGCCACGCACCACCGAAGCTGCGATGTGGGAACGTATCTCCATCTCCTTCTCCCGGTACAGGGGAGACAGGCGGACATTCACGTCTAACGTTTTGCTATTGAGAGTCCGCACTTCAACGTGTATCTTCTTTCCTTCAAAGTGGGCATCAGCCTTCCCGAAGCCCGTCATAGACAATATCATACTTGCAGGGATTATTTTTGTGAGGGTGGTTTAATACGAGAAGCAAAAGTACAAAAATCTTACTACACGCCCGATAAAAGCAGTAAGTTTGCACCATGAAAGCCTATAAAGTATGTATGACTATCGCCGGCAGCGATCCTTCGGGAGGCGCCGGCATACAAGCCGACCTCAAAACCTTCCATCGTCACGGCTGCTACGGTCAGGCGGTGATTACAGCATTGACTGTGCAGAACAGCCTGGGCGTCAGCGCTTGCCATGATGTAGACAGCGACTTGATTGAAGTGCAGATAGCGAACGTCATGGACGACCTCATGCCCGATGCTGTCAAGATAGGCATGGTGGGCTCAGCAGCCGCGGTGGATGCCATCGCCACATGCATTGAACACTTTAAGCCTGGGTTCGTGGTGCTTGACCCCATCATCTTTTCCAGTTCCGGCTACCCGCTGACAGACGAAGAGACTGCCCGCAGGATGTTAGACCGGCTGGCGCCCCTCTGCCACCTGCTTACGCCCAACCTGCCCGAGGCACGATACATAGCCCGGCGGCCTCACGAGACAGACGCCCACCTCCTTCTTGCCTCTCTCCGAGAGCGGTTCCCCGGGCTATCAATACTGCTGAAGGGGGGACACGGTGAGGGGGCGCCTACCGACTACCTCCTGCCATCTGACGGCAAGGTCATTTCCTTTGAGGGGAAGCACATCAGTTCCGCCAACACTCACGGCACAGGCTGCGTCCTGTCTTCAGCCATTACCGCCAATATGGCCAATGGGATGCCACTCGCACAGGCGGTCGGAGAGGCTAAAGCTTTTGTCGAACAGGCTATCATGAAAGGGAGCGGCTACTACGCAGGGAAAGGACATGGAGCTCTCTACCTTTTATAATGATGTGATTTATTAACCACATTATGCACAAAAGCCACCCCTCCACCCCGTTCTCGTTTCTCACAAAATGTCTACCTTTGCAGCGCAACCACTCAATGGGTGACCCCATCCATTGCAATTTACTCCTCATATACTATCTCAATGAACGCATTTGTATTTCCCGGACAAGGCGCCCAGTTTGTCGGAATGGGCAAAGACCTCTACGAAAAGCATCCCGTAGCCAAGCAATTTTTCGAGAAGGCCAACGATATCTTGGGCTTCCGCATCACCGATATCATGTTTGATGGAACAGACGAAGAGCTCAAGCAGACCAAGGTGACGCAGCCTGCCATGTTCCTTCACAGTGTAATCAGCGCTCTCTGTCTCGGCTCCGGCTTCCAGCCCGCCATGGTCGCCGGCCACTCTCTCGGTGAGCTCTCCGCCCTGACTGCCGCCCGCTGCCTCAGCTTCGAAGACGGTCTGAAGCTCGTAGCGGCCCGTGCCATCGCCATGCAGAAAGCCTGCGAAATGAAGCCCGGCACCATGGCTGCAATCATTGCCATGCCGGACGAGAAGGTGGAAGAGATCTGTGCCCAAGTGCAGCAGGAAACAGGGAAAGTGGTAGTACCTGCCAACTACAACTGCCCCGGACAGCTGGTCATCTCCGGCGAAGTTGAAGCCATCGATGCCGCCTGCCGCAGCCTCAAAGAGGCCGGAGCCAAGCGTGCCCTCGTGCTTCCCGTCAGTGGCGCATTCCACTCTCCACTCATGCTGCCCGCACAGCAGGAGTTGGAAGCTGCCATCTCACAGACTGAGTTCCGCACACCCATCTGCCCCGTCTACCAGAACGTAGATGCCCTTCCCCACACCGACCCTGAAGAAATAAAGGCCAACCTCATCGCCCAGCTCACCGCCTCCGTCAAATGGACGGCCGAGGTGAACAACATGGTCAAAGACGGTGCCTGCTCCTTCACGGAGTGCGGGCCCGGCAAGACCCTCCAGGGCATGATTGCCAAGATTTGCAAAGGAAACCCCGACATCACCGTACGCGGCGCAGCCGATTAAGCCATTCACACAATCAGATTATAAAGAAGAGGCCGCCGCTTCGACGGCTTCTTCTGTGTATATCTCACTCGCCCCATACCAGACATGCCACGCATACTCATCTACCAGATTTTCACCCGCCTCTATGGCAACAAGAAAAGCGCCAACGTCCCCAACGGCTCATTGGCCCAAAACGGCTCTGCCAAGCTGAACGACTTCACCAACAGCCGCCTGCAGCGCATCGCACGATATGGCTTCACGCACGTCTGGTACACCGGTCTGCTTGAACACGCCACTCAAACCGACTATACGGACTACGACATCGCCCATGACCATCCCGCCGTGGTCAAAGGCAAAGCCGGATCGCCCTACGCCGTCAAAGACTACTACGACATCGACCCCGACCTCGCCACCGACGTCAGCAGCCGCATGCAGGAGTTCGAGGCCCTTGTAGAACGTACCCACAAGGCCGGCCTGGGTTTCATCATGGACTTCGTGCCCAATCACGTCGCCCGCCAATACCACAGCGACGCTGCACCCGAGGGTATCAAAGACCTCGGAGCCGACGACAACACGGCCCTGGCCTTTCAGCCGCAGAACAACTTCTACTACCTGCCCGGACAGCCCTTCCAGTCCGACCTCATTGATGATGAGAAGAAGGCCCCCTCGCCTTATCGCGAATACCCGGCAAAGGCCACAGGCAACGACTGCTTCACCCACCGTCCGTCACGGTGCGACTGGTACGAGACCGTCAAGCTAAACTATGGTGTCGACTATATGTGCGGCCGCCAGGCTCACTTCGACCCCGTGCCCTCCACCTGGCTGAAGATGACAGACATTCTCCTCTTCTGGGCCGGCAAGGGGGTCGATGCCTTCCGCTGCGACATGGCAGAGATGGTGCCTGCAGCCTTCTGGAGCTACGCCACCGCTCGTGTCAAAGAGGCTTACCCCGACATCCTCTTCATTGGCGAGGTATACAACCCCCATGAGTATCGCAACTACATACAGGCAGGTTTTGACTACCTCTATGACAAGGTGGGACTCTATGACACTCTGCGCGCCGTCACCCTCCATCAAACAGCCGCTTCCGACATCACCCGCTGCTGGCAGGCCATCGACGACATTCACGAGCACATGCTCCACTTCCTCGAAAATCATGACGAGCAGCGCATAGCCTCCGACTTCTTCGCCGCCGATCCCGCCAAGGCCCGTCCTGCCCTCGTGGTCAGCGCACTGATGAGGAGCTGCCCCTTCATGGTATACGCCGGACAGGAAATAGGAGAACGTGGCATGGACGCTGAAGGATTTAGCGGATGCGATGGACGCACTACCATCTTCGACTACTGGAACCCAGCCTCTCTCGCCAAGCTCTCGTCTGCCAAGCCCGAGGCTCACTTCACCCCGGAAGAGAAGTCCCTCTACGACTACTACCACCGCGTACTGCTCTTGGCTAAAGACAATGCCGCCTTCAACCAAGGCATGTTCTACGACCTACAATATGCCAACCTACATACGACCCACGGCTATGACCCTCACCACCAATATGCGTTCATCCGCAAGCACGACAAAGAGGCATACCTGATTGTGGCCAACTTCGACGACAGTCCGCGCCATGTAGGTGTCTGCATACCGGCTCACGCCTTCACCTTCCTCGGGCTACGCCCCGCCACCTGCACCGCAACCGACCTCCTCGGCCACCCCATGCAGACCATCTGCCTGCGGCCAGACAGCCCGACCTACGTCGAGGTGCCGGCCCGTGATGCGGTCATATTAAAACTATAAGCCTCCACCGGCACGCCGTCGCCTGCACATGCGGCAGGGAGAATGATGACCCATTCTCCACATGGCCGCTTCCCCCATCACGTGACGAGTAGCAGCCTTCACACACCGACGGACGCGCTGACTCCCCCTGCGGAGCGGCGCGTCCGTCGGTGATGATGGCCGGGCTGTGGCGCAGACAGGTCGTGCACCCACGGCGAGGCTACGCAGTGTCAGCTGCTGGCAAAGAAGGCTCACTGCGATGCTTCTATTTAAATGTAGCCATCCGAAAAAAGCCGACTTTTACATGAGGTTTTTGCTTGTGAACTTTGCAGTC
>CAMAMB010000006.1 GCA_945836755.1 uncultured Bacteroidales bacterium | reverse complement strand
GACGGAATTGGGAATGGTGAGGGACGTCAAACCGGTACAGCCAGAGAAAGCAACTACTCTAATAGATGTGACGCCATCAGGTATAACTGTAGTGTTACATCCTCTAATCAATTCATTGGCGGAAGTCTCTATAATAGCATTGCAAGATTCTCTTGAGTCATATATGGGATTACCTTCCTCAACTACAATAGACGTCAAAGCGTCACAGTGAGAGAAAGCAGCATATCCAATAGATGTGACGGAATTGGGAATGGTGAGGGACATCAAACCGGTACAGCCATCGAAAGCACTTTCTCCAATAGATGTGACGGAATTGGGAATGGTGACGGACGTCAAACCGGAACAGACATAGAAAGTATAAGCTTGAATAGATGTGACACCATCAGGAATATTGATGGACGTCAACCCGGAACAGTGAGAGAAAGCTCCAAATCCAATATATGTGACGGAATTGGGAATGATGAGGGACGTCAAACCGGAACAGCCAGAGAAAGCATCTCCTCCAATAGATGTGACGCCATCAGGTATAACTGTAGTGTTACATCCTGTAATCAATTCATTGGCGGAAGTCTTTATAATAGCATTGCAAGATTCTCTTGAATCATATACGGAATTACCTTCCTCAACCATAATAGACGTCAAACCGGAACAGTAAGAGAAAGCAGCATATCCAATAGATGTGACGGAATTGGGAATGGTGACGGACGTCAAACCGGAACACCAATAGAATGCATTTATTCCAATAGATGTGACGGAGTATTCCGTCCCCTCATAAGTAACACTCTCAGGAATGGTGATACTGCCCGAATACTTGTCTACCCCATCAGGGGGCGAAGTGACGTCCGCAGTAAGGTTGTCGGCATTAAGGTTGTAATAGATGCCGTCAATGAGCGTTTGGGCAAATCCTTGCCAGAAGAGGCAGAGGAAGAAGGTCAATAGATAGATACGTTTCATACGCGTAAAGTTATAAAGTGATTGGATTGAACACTGAAGTATAAGTCTGTGAGGCCGGATTGCAGCGGACGGTCACAATATAGGCGACCGGAAATGCGTATACAAATATAGGATGTTCATTTTACCCCCCCTGCAATTAATAAACATTAACCTAATAATTCGTACTACCGGCTATTTTGTGACACTAAATTTAGGCATGGCAGGGCGGTGCGGGAGAGTAATGGGGAGGGCGTCGGGGATATGTGGGAGGCGAGCCGACGTTTGCTCCATGTACTGCAAGAGGTTTCTACAAGTACATGCCGTTAAACCTGGATGTACATGCCGTTCGAACTACATGTACATCTAAGAAAAACTACATGTACATGCCGTTCAAACTACATGTACATCCAGGTTTTCCTACAGGTACATCCATAAATAGACGGGCTACTTTCAGCATTTACTGCAAGCAGCCCGTACCCCTTTGTTCCGTTCCGCGCTTAACGAAGAGAGGTGGCCGGTCCTAATGCGCGGCATGGCTCGTGACCTTAGGATGTTGGTAATAGCTTCAAATTGTGCTGTTCGTCAGAATATAAAAGGTTAGCCTTATTAAAGGCGTTATTCATTGAGCGCCTTCAGAAATGCTTGAACTGCTGCCTCGGGAGAGGGCTCTTGTTCCAGCAGCGTCACGAATTTTGAGCCTACGATTACACCGGCACTGTGTGCATCTGCTACACTGCGTGTGGCTCTATTAGAAATGCCAAAGCCAACAAGGAAGGGGTTCTGGAGTTGGTAGTGGGCCAAACGCCTAAAGTATGCTTCACGTCTTTCGTCGAAAGATGCCTGTGCACCGGTGACACTGGCAGAACTTACTGCGTAGATAAAACCTTCTGCGTATTCATCGATGGCCCGTATGCGCTCCTCCGGCGTTTCGGGAGTGATTAGAAATATAAGCGGTAGCTGATGATGGGTTGTAATCTCGGCCATCTCTTCCTTGAATTGTTCGAAAGGAAGATCGGGAATGATAAGTCCGTCAATACCCACCTCTTTACATTTAGCGCAAAAGGCTTCAATGCCGTAGTGAAGGATAGGGTTAAGGTAACCCATGAGGATGACAGGTATCTTAATCTTTGGACGCATCTGAGTAAGTTGTTCAAAGAGTCTGGAAAGCGTCATTCCTTGTCGGAGCGAGGTGTTTGCGGCGTGTTGTATTACCGGTCCGTCAGCTAAAGGGTCGCTGAATGGGATGCCAACCTCAACCATATCTATTCCTCCTTGTTGTAAGGCCTCCAAGATGGGTAGGGTGGTGTTTAGAGTAGGATGGCCAGCGCAGAAATAGACTGAGAGGATGCCTCGTTGCTTCCGGTTAAACAAATCGTGTAGACGAGAGGATGTTCTATTCATGGGGTGTTGTATCAATTAAGGTATGTAGTCTTAGGAGCATGCGATGAGTATCATATGAGCATGTATCAGCATCGTATGCCGGTTGTAGGGTAGGCCAGATGTGAGTATCTCGACTTGATGCAATCAATGAATTGGGCAATTAGATGTGCATCTTTCATTCCCGCACTTATTTCAAACCCCGAGTTCAAGTCATAGCCGATGAGGTAAGGGTGGTGAAACGTCAACAGGTCGGGTATGGATGATACGCTCAATCCCCCACTCAGTAAGAAGGGTAGAGGTCCCTTATAGGCTTGGAGTAAGTCCCAATTATAGGATTTGCCACTTCCGCCAAAGGCAATGGTGGGTGTGTCGAACAAGAACAGGTCGCATACTGAGGCGTAACTTGTAGTTTCGGCCTCAAAGCCATCAGTCACCGCAATCGCCTTAATCACGTGAAGCCCTTCAGCTTTCAGCTGTTCACAAAGTGAGGTGGGGCAGGAGCCATGTAGTTGTACCGCGCTGAGACTAAAGAGTTTTGATTTTTCTATGACCATGTCACAAGACGCATTGACGAATACGCCCACTCTCCATTTAGGAGCGAGTGGCAGGTAGTCAGGTTGCTGTTCTACATATCGTGGTGACTTCTCGTAGAAGATCATACCCAACCAGTCGGCCCCGGCATTCTCCACTGCACGAATATTAGCCCCATCACGGAGACCACACACTTTAAATATGGGGAAAGATATATGCTTCATTACCTGTTGGTCAATCGTTTATGACATAGAATGAGCGCTCCCATCAGTAGGCCTATAGCATCAACGCTCAGGCTGCTGTAACTCTTGGCGATAGAGTGCGAGAGCCTCTCCCGGTTGTGCCTCCTTCATGAAAGCCTCACCGATTAAGAAACCCTTGTATCCGACAGACGAAAGATGGGCAGCTATTGATGGCTTCAAGAGCCCACTTTCAGAAATGGGAACAGCCTCTTTGGGGAGAAGAGGAAAGAGTTTGACAGATTGACCGGGGTCAGTCTGGAAAAGGTGGAGATTGCGGTTGTTCACTCCGATGATGTCCACATAGGGTGAGTAAGCCTCCAGCTCCTTCTCCTCGTGTATCTCTAAAAGTACTTCGAGGCCGACATCATGGGCTACTGCAGCCAGATGGTGGCACGCAGCAGCATCTAATACAGAGGCGATGAGAAGACAGGCATCAGCCCCTGCGGCCCTCGCCTCGAAGAGCTGATACGCGTCAATGACAAAGTCTTTGCGTAAGATGGGAAGGGAGGATAGAGGCCGTGCCACGAGGATGTCATTCAGGTCGCCACCAAAGAATTTCTGGTCGGTCAAAATGGAGAGAGCGGCAGCTCCCGCCTTCTCATAGGCCGGTATCACATCTTCAACTCTGGCGTCTTGCTTTATCCACCCCTTGGAGGGGGAACGTCGCTTGAACTCGCTGATGATACCCCCCTCGGGATGGTTGAGCAATGACGCTTTGAGACTGCGTGTGGGAGGTAAGTCAGGCAGTAATGCCATGATGTCGGATAATGGCCGTTTGGCTTTTGCCGCTTCAACTTCCTCTCTCTTATGTAGTATGATTTGCTTGAGAATGTCTGACATAGGATGGCTTGGCTTATCTGAGTGTGTGAGAGAAACAAATCTGCGACAGATATATTACGAGTTGAGCTGTAGATAATGCCTAAACACTTCTTTGGCCCTACCGCTATATAGAGAATCGCGTGCCTCCTCAAGACAATGTTCAAGAGGCTTGTTAGGGCAGATAGTATGAATGCCCATTGCGGCATTGGCCAGGACACAGGCAGTACGTGACGTGGAAGCTTTGCCGTTGAGCACATCGTCAAATATTGCGGCAGCTTCTTGTGGGGTATCGCCTCCATAGAGGTCGATGCCCTGGACAGCAGGAAGAGCCAGGCTTGAAGGACTAAAAATGGTCTCGCTATGGTTGCTCATAGCCTTGAAGTCAGAGGTTAATGATATCTCGTCATAGCCGTCGAAGCTGGTCACAACAGTAAATTCTATATCGATGTGCTGAAGTGTAGCTGTGTAGAGGCGCATTTGCTTAAGATCTGCTACACCGAGCAGCTGATACTTAGTGTGTGACGGATTTACTAATGGGCCGAGCAGGTTGAAGATAGTTTTAACTTCCAGGCTTCGACGTATAGACCCAACGGCTGCAAGGGCCGGATGGAATAAGGGCGCATGTAGATATGCGACACCACAGCTGTCTATGCTGCGTCGAAGCTGGTCAGCGTCGTTAGTAAATTTGACGCCATGTTGCTCTAAGACGGTGCTTGCTCCGCTCACAGATGTGGCTCCATAGTTGCCGTGTTTGGCAACCTTATAACCCGCGCCAGCGACTATGAAACAGGCACATGTAGATATATTGTAGGTATTCTTACCATCTCCGCCCGTTCCAACGATGTCGAGTGGTTCGTACGCTGAGAGGTCAACGGATATGGCACGTTCCATGAGCGCATCGCGGAAGCCAAGAAGTTCGGTGGGTAGGACATCGCGCATTCTTAATGCCGATAGGAAAGCCGCTGTCTGTTCCGTGGAGAAAGACTTGTCTGCAAGTCCCAACATGAGGGTATGTGCCTCCTGCCTGGTTAGATACTCGTGAGCGTAGAGTCGTTCAAGTGTAGTTTTCATGTGGTAGAAAGATTGAGTTGGGGTGGGTTAGTGCAGGATGAAGTTGCGTATGATGCCCCTCCCTAAAGGGGTTAGTATCGACTCGGGGTGGAACTGTACACCGTGTATGTCGTAGACTTTATGCTTCAAGGCCATAATCTGCCCCTCTTGACTGAGGGCTGTGACCTCTAAGCATTCGGGTAGTTGATTGTTCATAACTACCCACGAGTGATAGCGCCCCACATCGAAAGTTTGAGGTAGTCCGTCGAAGATATAGTCATGACATTCAGTAAGTGTAACAGGCGTCTGCACACCATGAAACACCTGTGGAAGGTTGTAAAGCTCTCCACCAAATACCTGACCAATGGCTTGCTCTCCAAGGCAGATACCCAGCATTGACTTTTGATAGGCATAATAATGAATTACCTCTGTGAGTAGCCCGGCTTCCTCAGGGATGCCAGGGCCTGGCGAGAGGACAATCTTATCAAATGGGGCGACGTCATTGATGGCAAACCGATCGTTTCGCCATACTGTAACATCCGCACCCTCCTCAGCGAGAAGCTGATACAGGTTATAGGTAAAAGAGTCATAGTTGTCTATGAGAAGTATCCGTTTCATGCTGTTAAATATTAGAATGTGGGTAGTCTATGCCTGACTGCCAGCCAAAAGGATGGCTTTGCGAAGTGCCCCGAGTTTATTGTTGACTTCCTGAAGCTCGTAGTCTTCATTGCTGGCAGCCACTATCCCACCACCTGCCTGAAACCATAGCTCGCCGTTGCGGCTTACGAATGAGCGTATGGTGATGGCTTGATTGAGAGTGCCATCCAGCCCGATAAAGCCTATACACCCTCCATAAGCACCTCGATTGTGTGGCTCGTACTCGCTGATGAGTTGTAATGCCCTCACTTTGGGGGCTCCGCTGAGAGTGCCGGCTGGAAACGTGTCGGCGAGTAGCTGAATAGGGTTTGTGCCTGGCGTCACACGTCCAGAGACACGGCTCACGAGATGAATGACGTGGCTATAGTATTGGGTGTCCTTCAGAAAATCCACCTTCACGCCCTGGCAATGACGGTTGAGGTCATTGCGAGCGAGATCTACGAGCATGGTGTGCTCTGCATTCTCCTTGGGATCAGCCAGCAGCTGCATGGCAGCCTTTCTATCGGCTTCTTTGTTGCCTTCACGACGCGTAGTGCCGGCTATGGGGTCGATGAAGGCCATACCATCTTCGTCTATGCGACAGTGGGTCTCAGGAGAAGATCCGAAGATACGATAGCCTCCAAAGTCGAAATAGAACAGGTAAGGCGAGGGGTTAATGCGTCTGAGGGCGCGATAGAGTTCAAAGTCGTCTCCCTCATAGCGTTGAATGAAGCGGCGCGAGAGTACAATCTGGAAGACGTCTCCACGCTTGCAATGTGCTATCCCACGGCGAATATTTGCCTTATGCTCTTCATCGGTAAGGGGGGAGGAAACGTCACCGATAGGTCTAAAGTTATAGGTGGCATAGCCTCTACTCATAACTGCCTCGGCAATGGCATGGATATTGCTCTCTCCTGTGTCGTCCATCAGCTCGAGCAAACGAAGCTCACTGCTGAAGTCGTTGAATACGAGGATGTATTTGTAGAGTGTATAGCAGATGTCAGGGGCATCATTCTTGGGTTCATGGCTATCCTTGACGGCAATGTTCTCAAAGTAGCGAACAGCGTTGAAGGAGGTATAGCCATAGAGGCCGCAATATTGCTTATATTCACCTTCTACTTGGAACAATTGGATGAACTGGTCGAAAGCATCAGCGACGGAGTAGTCATTGTCAATGGGATGCTGCCGGCTTGTGCCATCAGGTAGTAGATAATTCGCACAGCCATGACTTACGCTAAAGGTGGCCAATGGGAAGATGCCAATGAATGACTTGTTGTCCTCTGAACTATGATAGTCTGAGCTTTCCATGAGTACACTTCTTGGTGCGAGGTCTCTGATTTTGAGGTACGTACTTACAGGTGTACTTAGGTCACCAGGAAGAGAAAGGCTCTTAACGGTATAATGGAAGAGGGGCTGGTCCATAATAGGTGCGATGGTGGTTATTGTGGCGATGATTATATATCTGAGTGATGGTTGACGTTGAGGCGAATGGTATCGAAGTCCGTCGGACATTCACCGGCAGGAGCATATTTCAAATAGGTATCCATATCTTTGTCTCCACGCCCCGAGAGTGTAAGCACCACAATGTCTTCGGGTTTGAATGATAGGCGATGTAGGGCTGCCAAGGCATGTGCTGATTCCAGCGCCGGCAGAATGCCGTCAAGGCGATTAAGTTCATAGGCTGCTGCCAGGGCTTCGTCATCGTTGATGGGGAGTGCCGTGGCCCTACCTTCTTTCACGAGATGAGCGTGGAGCGGCCCTATGCCTGGATAATCAAGGCCGGCAGAGATGGAATACGGCTCAACAATTTGGCCGTCGCTGTCTTGCATAACGAGTGAACGGAAGCCGTGAAGCACGCCTTCTTCTCCTACGTTGAGAGTTGCAGCTGTCAGTCCTGACTCTATGCCCTTCCCGCCGGCCTCGGCGTATACTATTTTTACGTTAGGTTCATCCAGGAAGTGAAACACTGTGCCGGCGGCATTTGAACCTCCACCTATGCAGGCTACAAGGTAGTCGGGCGTGGGCTTCCCTTCTTTCGCTGTAAGCTGCTGGCGTATCTCAGTGCTGATGATGCTTTGCAGGCGTGCCACCATGTCGGGATAAGGGTGAGGGCCCACGGTAGAGCCTATTAGGTAGAACGTGTCTTCAGGATGGCAGCACCAGTCCCTGATAGCTTCATTACAAGCGTCTTTGAGTGTCTTGTTCCCACTCATTACAGGACGTACCTCAGCTCCCAGCAAGCGCATCTTCTCCACATTAGGGCGTTGCCGTTTCACGTCAGTCTCGCCCATGTAGACCACGCAAGGCATTCCCATGAGCGCACAAACAGTGGCTGTCGCCACTCCGTGCTGTCCGGCCCCAGTCTCAGCCACTATCCTTTTCTTTCCCATGCGTTTGGCGATGAGTATTTGGCCGATGGCGTTGTTTATCTTGTGTGCCCCGGTGTGATTAAGGTCTTCTCTCTTGAGGTAGATACGGCAACCATGTATCTTGCTGAGTGACCGGGAAAGATACAATGGGGAGGGACGACCTACATAGTTCTGCAGTAGGTCCTCAAATTCTGTTGTGAAAGTTGGGTCGTCAATGATTGTCCGGTAACTATGGCGCAGCTCTTCCACGCAGTGTTGGAGTATCTCAGGGATGTATGCTCCGCCGTAGCGGCCGAAGTAACCTGTGTTTGACACGTCGTATTGTCCCATGATAGTAGGTCTTGTTTAGTGGTAAAATAAAACCAGCGGGGGTTGTAAGTGTGACCGCCGCTGGTGATGTATTTGTGAAAGCTATGGTTGTACCAGATAGAAAAAGATATACATGCGAGGAGACAGCTTACGACCGATATGATTGCAAGCGACGCCACCAAAAGCAATTATACAATGAGCTTCGTTTCATTTGTATATCAATTCTTGTTTTACAATGGCAAAAGTATAGACTTTGTTTGTATCCTCCAAGCAATATGGTGCATTTTTCTCAAAATTATTACACAATGCTCTGAGGGTTGCACACGGTCGGGCCTATTTGTGTAGATATTGGCTTGTGCAGAGGTGGGTGGGCGGGATGATGGTCAGCAGAGATAGGTTGGGGTAGATAAGTGTGGTGTACTGTTCATGTAGAAAGCCTCTCGCTAAACGCAGCTTGATGGCGTATAGCGAGAGGCTTATTATGTGGATCAGGCTAAAATATCTGAGTGGGAAGTGTGTGCCTGCGATTGGGCTACTTCTGGAGCAGGGCGAGTGTGTCAGAGGCAATGAGCAGTTCCTCGTCGGTGGGCACGACTACAACCTTCACCTTGCTATCAGGTGTTGAAATGATTTCTTCCTCACCGAAGTTGCGAGCGTTGGCTTCGCGATCAAGTTTGATGCCCATGAATTCAAGTCCACTGACGGCGCCCTCACGCACATCTGCTTGGTGTTCGCCAACACCTGCAGTGAATACGATAATGTCGACGCCTCCCATGGCGGCAGCATATGCACCTATGTATTTCTTGATACGGTAGTCGTACATTTGCATGGCAAGTGCTGCACGTTGGTTGCCTTCTTTGATGGCAGCTTCCACTTCGCGAATGTCGCTGGAGATGCCAGAGATACCAAGTACACCGCTTTGCTTGTTCAGCAAGTCGCTCATTTGGTCAGCGTCAAGCCCTTCTTTTTTCATGATGCTGAGCACAGCTGAGGGGTCCACGTCGCCTGAGCGAGTGCCCATCATTAACCCCTCGAGGGGAGTAAGTCCCATAGAGGTGTCGACGCATTTCCCGCCCTTTACAGCCGAGATGGAGGCTCCGTTGCCTATGTGACAGGTAACAATATTGACGTCTTCTGGTTTAACGTGCAGGAATTGACATACTCTGGCCGTTACGAAGCGGTGGCTTGTGCCATGTGCTCCCCATCTGCGTATATTGTTTTCCTCGTAGAACTTATAGGGGACGGCATACATGTAGGCATGCGCGGGCATGGTCTGATGGAAAGCCGTGTCGAATACAAAGACCTGAGGCAGGTTGGGTAGCATTTGCTTGACGGCTACATAGCCTTTTAGGTGGGCCTCACTATGAAGGGGAGCAAGTTCCATGTACTGCTTCCATTCTTCAAGCATGGCATCACTGACTATACGGCTCTCGGTAAAGCGTCCGCCTGCCACTATGCGATGGCCGGCTGCGCTGATTTCGTCGAGGCTTTTAATGGCACCATACTCGGGGTGGAGCAGGGTGTCGAACATGAGTTTGATGCCTTCGGTGTGGGTAGGGCATGGAGACTCGATGATGCGCTTCTCGCCATTGATGGTAGTCTTCAAGAAAGAGCCTTCGAGGCCGATTTTCTCTATGCCACCCGCAGCAAGGACGCTCTGGTCGTCCATTTCGTAGAGTTTATATTTAATGGAGCTGCTGCCGCAGTTGATGACTAATATTTTCATTGTGATGATGTAGGTGAAAACAATATATGAAATGCACTCAGTGGGTTATTGCTGTTTTGCAGCGATGGCCTGATTGGCTGTGATGGCAATCATCTTGTAGACGTCGTCGATGGAGCAACCGCGCGACAAATCGTTGACGGGACGAGCTATACCCTGAAGGATGGGGCCCACAGCTGTGGCGTGGCCAAGGCGTTGTACCAGCTTGTAACCGATGTTACCTACCTCGAGAGAGGGTACTACCAGCACGTTTGCCTTTCCTGCAATGGGGCTTCCCGGAGCCTTAGAGGCTCCAACCGAAGGCACGAGGGCAGCGTCAGCTTGTAGCTCCCCATCAATGAGCAGGTCGGGAGCCATCTCTTTTGCAATGCGTGTGGCTTCGACTACCTTGTCGACCACCTCATGCTTGGCCGATCCGTGGGTGGAGAAGCTGAGCATGGCTACGCGAGGCTCGATACCTGCAACAGCCTTGGCTGTACCGGCTGTGCAGACTGCTATCTGGGCGAGCTGGTTGGCGTCAGGTACTGGAGTTACTGCTACGTCGCCCATCACCAGAATTCCGTTTTCTCCACATTCAGGAGCGTGTGTGAGGAGGAGCATTGCGCCGCTGACGCAGGTAATTCCAGGGGCAGTCTTGATGATCTGGAGGGCAGGGCGGAGTACGTCGCCGGTTGTGTTGCGAGCGCCGGCCAACTGTCCATCAGCCTCCCCGCTTTTGATAATCATGCAGCCGTAATAAAGAGGGTCGAGCACCTTCTCGCGGGCTTCTTCGATGGTCATACCCTTTTTCTTGCGCAGTTCGCAGAGGAGTTGGGCATATTCTTCGCGTTTCTCACTGGTAGCAGGATCAATGATAGTGGCAAGGTGAATGTTGCCAAGCCCCCATTCTTGGGCTTTGGCGTTAATTTCATCCACGTTTCCAAGGAGGATGAGATCTGCTACTCCGTCAGTCAGTATTTGGTTGGCGGCTTTCAGGGTTCGTTCTTCCGTGCCTTCGGGCAGTACGATGCGTTGCTTGTTGGCTTTGGCACGGGTGATGAGTTGTTCTACAAGAGACATGATATGAGTAAGTGTAAATTAGTAAGATGCGTTTATGGCTGCGGCCCCGGCAAGACTGACGGAGGGGCTATCAGAGGCAGTGTAGGTGTGAGGGGGTAGTACCGGCTTATGCGTGGACATAGGTGCCAATGGGTTCCCCAGAGAGCACCTTCTTGAGGTTGCCCACCACATCCATGTTGAAGACGTAGATGGGAAGATTGTTCTCGCGGCACATAGCTGTGGCAGTGATGTCCATGACACGGAGACCCCGTGCGAGCACTTCGTCGTAGGTGATGCTGTCGAACTTAGTGGCTGTAGGATCCTTCTCAGGGTCGGCAGTATATACGCCGTCCACTCGTGTTCCTTTGAGCATGACGTCAGCTTCCACTTCTATGCCTCTGAGCGATGATCCGGTGTCTGTGGTGAAGTAGGGGCTGCCTGTGCCGCAACTGATAATGGCTACTTCGCCCCGCTCCATGGCTGCGATGGCTTTCCACTTAGAGTAGAACTCGCCGATGGGCTCCATGCGGATAGCCGTAAATACGGGGGCCTTCACACCGATAGCACCGAGGGCCGAGCTAAGAGCGAGTGAGTTGATAACGGTGGCGCACATGCCCATCTGGTCTCCCTTTACACGGTCGAAGCCCTTGCCTGCGCCGCTTAGGCCGCGGAAGATGTTGCCGCCACCAATGACTATGCTAATCTGCACGCCCATACCAAGGGCTTCTTTAATCTGGGCAGCATATTCGTTCAGACGTTTCACGTCAATGCCATAGCCCTGCTCGCCCATGAGGCTCTCGCCGCTGAGCTTTAGGAGTATTCTATTAAATTTTGCCATAATGAGAGGAGATATTAGACTAAGTTGGGAATATCGTCTGCCTATCCGCATGGTCGGGGGCATAGACGGGATGAAGAGATGATGCTACGTGGTCACTCGTCAAAAGTAGACGGTAGTTTGGGCGATGAGCGCCATATCACTTGCAAAAGTACCAATTTCCTTTACGATAGTGCACATAATGTCATACATCTTTCCCATATTTCACGGAATGAATTTGTTGTAGGGGCTGGTCATGGTAGGTCCGGGTCCGCCTGGGTCAGTGGTGTGGCTATATATAATAGGTATGTCCGTCTGTGCGTATCTACCCACCGGGTGGCTCCGGCTTATGGCACGAAACTCACTTCCTTGAATTGGAAGGTGCGACGTTTCCCGTCTCTATCTTCGAGGCAGAGCGCCCCCATAGGTGAGATGTCGGCAATGCGGGCCTCGAATGTGCCTGTCGCGGCGCGGAAAAGATGGAAACCCTCGCGCCGGTAGAGTCGTTGCATATAGCGGTGATGCAGGGCTGCCCCAACCTCATGTCTTGTTGCTTCCGGGGTCATGGCGAGGTTATGATAGATTGTCAGGAAATGCTGCATGATGTCGTGCAGCAGGGTGGCCCTGTCTGTGTGCCTACCTGTAATCTGAAGGAGCGATACCGGGTTGGGGAGCGCTTTGCTGAAGCATTCCTGGTTGACGTTGATACCTATGCCCGTGAGGGTGGAGGCAATCTGTGGGCCTTGCAACCTATGTTCTAAAAGCATTCCACAGATTTTGCGGTCGTGCCAATAGATGTCGTTGGGCCATTTCACGCTGAAGCCCTCACTATGTGGGTCGAGACTCTCTATTACTGCGAGGGCCAGGGCCTCGGATAGCAGAAACTGCTCATTGGCTGCCACGCTTTGTGGGAAGAAGCGGAAACCGAAGAGCAGGTTTACGCCCGGTCTTGCTTCCCATACCGTGCCGCGTTGGCCTCTTCCGGCTGTCTGGAAGTCGGTGGTTAGCAGGGACACATCAGCAGGTTGTTGCCAGAGGTCGGCTTCCCGGAGGCGTTCCATGGTGGTTGTCGTTTCCGCGAGGTGAACATGGTGCACTGAGCAACCTTCCCACTCGAAGTCACAAGCATTGGGGCACATGCTGCTAAGTGTCATAGGATCGTCTGAGACTGTGCCGCTTCAAGCAGCTGTGCATATTCGGTCCGGGTGCGCTTGGGCAACTTCTTCAGCACCTCGCTCAGCGAGTGGTCTACCAAGCGGTAAATAAGGTCGTCGGGTACATCGGCGTCGAAGTGCACCTCGTTCCAGTATTTTTTGTTCCAGTGGAAGGCCCCTGCAATGCCTTGATACTCGTCGCGCAGGGTGATGGCGTAGTCCGGGTCGCATTTCAGCACCACGAGATTGGGTTTCTCGAAGTCGAGGAAGGCAAAGATGCGGTTGTACACACGTAGCAGGAGACAGTCGTCGCCGAAGGTGGAGTCCTCGGTGGCCAGGGGCTTGCTCATGCAGTAGTTGTGAATGGTTTCAATGTCCATGGAGATAGAGGTGAGGAGGGAGGAGGAGGAACGGGGTTGCCATTAACGACAGATTGCCCCTTTGTACGAGAAGTGTGCCTGTACTTCCTCCGCGGTGAAGGCATGGCGGTAGTGGGTGAGGGTGTAGGGGTCTTTTGTGCCTACTATCGTAATGACGTCGAAGCGTACCGGAGCGTCGCGGTACCCTTCGTGCAGAAATCTCTCGGCTGCTGCCACTATGCGTCGTTGCTTATCCCGGTCAACGGCGGCAAGGCCGGTGCTCCGATCCTCGTAGGCGCGGGTCTTCACTTCTACGAAGACGACGAGGCCGTGGTACTCTGCCACAATGTCCAGCTCCGGCGCGTGATCGTTTATCAGGTTACGTGCCAGGATGGTATAGCCTTTCTCCATGAGGTAGTTGCAGGCTAAGAGTTCGCCGTAGTGTCCCAGGTCGTTGTGTAGTGCCATGCTGTCGTGGGTGGAATGGGAGAAGTGCGTGGGGGGAGGCGGTTCAGTTATCGCTTGCGTCTAAAGAACTCTTGCACGAGGCGGGCACATTCTTCTTGTAGCACTCCCCCGGTCACCTCCGTACGAGGGTGGAGGGCGTGCGGAGCAATAAGCGAGTAGCCGCGTTTAGGGTCAGGGGCGCCGTAGACTATGCGGCTTATCTGTGCCCAGCCTAAGGCCCCGGCACACATGGTGCACGGTTCTACGGTGACGTAGAGGGTACATTGGTCAAGGTACTTACCGCCCAGATGGTTGGCAGCCGCGGTGATGGCTTGCATCTCAGCGTGAGCCGTCACGTCGTTCAGCGTTTCGGTCAGGTTGTGGGCGCGTGCGATGATGCGGTCGCGCACCACTACTACGGCGCCGATGGGTACTTCGTCGCGTCGTGCGGCTTCGCGAGCCTCTTCAAGGGCCTTGCCCATGTAGTATTCGTCGGTCATGCGATAGGTGGAGAATGGGGTGGCAGGCGGGCTGCCGATAAGGTGAAGTGAGGGGGTGGGGCGGGGCCGCTCAGCGCAGTCAGTGCAGCAGTTTGAGACTTACGCGACCACGTTCTTCGTCAATGTCCAAGATACGGACCATGACTTGCTGCTGTATGTGGACAAGGGCGGTAGGGTCTTTGACGTAATGGTTGGCCATTTGGGAGACGTGGACAAGCCCCTTCACCTTAATGCCCATATCGACAAAACAGCCGAACTTGGTGATGTTGGTCACTACGCCCGGCACCTCCATACCTACGTCCAGGTCGTCCAGGCTGTGCAGGCGTGGATCGAAGCTGAAGACCTTGGCCTTTCCGCGTGGGTCGCGTCCCGGTTTGTCTAACTCGTTCATGATGTCGGTCAGGGTGGGCATGCCTATCTCGTCGGTGCAGTATGCCTGGAGCCGGATGCCTTGACGGCGTTCGGGCGAGGCTATGAGGGTGGCCACATCGCAGCCCGCCTCTTCAGCCATACGTTCGACGAGGGCATAGCGCTCGGGATGGACGGCTGTGTTGTCTAACGGGTTGTCGGCCCCCGGTATGCGCAGGAAGCCGGCACACTGTTCATAGGCCTTGGCGCCCAGTCGTGGCACTTTGAGTAAGTCTTTGCGTGCACGGAAAGGGCCATGCTCTGTCCGGTAGCCTACGATGCTGCGGGCCAGCGCCTCACCCAGACCGCTGACATAGGTGAGCAGATGTTTTGAAGCGGTGTTGAGGTTGACGCCCACGGTATTGACGCATGCCTCGACTGTGGTGTCAAGCGAGCGGCGCAGGGCTGCCTGGTCGACGTCGTGCTGATATTGGCCCACACCGATGCTGCGGGCGTCAATCTTGACTAATTCCGAGAGCGGGTCGGCCAGGCGGCGGCCTATGCTCACTGCACCGCGCACCGTTACGTCCTCATCCGGAAACTCTTCGCGACCTATGGCCGAGGCGGAGTATACGGAGGCTCCGTCTTCGCTCACTAAAAACGTGTCGACGCCTTGCAGATGGAGGGCCTGCACCAGCTCTTCGGTCTCACGGCCGGCTGTGCCGGCACCTATGGCAATGGCTTCCACTCCGTAGTCCTCTACAAGCTGTTTGAGGCGGAAGCCTGCACGGGCGTACTCGTTGCGGGGCGGATGCGGGAAGATGGCTTCGTGATGCAGCAGGTTGCCTTGCGCATCGAGGCAGACCACTTTGCAGCCGGTGCGGAAACCCGGGTCAATGCCCATGATGTGCTTCGGACCGAGCGGTGGGGCAAGTAGCAGCTGACGCAGATTGGTGGCAAAGACTTGGATGGCCTCGTTGTCAGCCTGCTGCTTGCTCTGCGCTGCAAACTCCGTCTCTATGGATGGACGTAGCAGGCGCTTGTAGGCATCGTTGAGGGCCATTTCAATCTGGCGGGCTGCCGCGCCATCATGGTGGAGGTAGAAGCGCGCAAGCCGTCGCAGGGCATCGGTCTCGTCGCCAGGCAGAATGCTCAGTCTGAGCAGTCCCTCAGCTTCTCCGCGGCGCATGGCCAGCATTCGGTGTGAGGTACAGCGTCGTAGCGGTTCGCTCCAGTCGAAGTAGTCCCTGTATTTGGCAGCTTCCGCCTCCTTGCCTTTCACCACTTTGCAGCACACCTTGGCCGTCAGTTTGTAGGTTTGACGTAACGTGGCCCTTACACGCTCGTCTTCGTTAACTCGTTCAGCTATGATGTCGCGTGCCCCTTGCAGGGCCTCTGCTTCGTCGGCCACATCGTCGTGGATGAAGCGTCGCGCCTCTGCCTCGGGGTTACACTGCGGCCGGTGGAGCAGCAGGTCGGCCAAGGGCTCGAGGCCTCGGGCACGGGCTTTGGCAGCGCGGGTGTGGCGCTTGGGCTTGAAGGGGAGGTAGATGTCTTCGAGCACCTGCTCGTCCCAACAGTCGGCCAGGCGTTGTTTCAGTTCGTCGGTCAGACTGCCCGCCGCCTCGATGGCTTCCGTGATGAACTCACGGCGGTGTATGAGGTTTTCGGCCCACTCGTTCTTCCGGCTCACCGCGTCCACCTCCACGTCGGTCAGTCCGCCCGTGGCTTCCTTGCGGTAGCGGCTGATAAACGGAACGGTGGCTCCGGCGTCGAGTAGGCGGATGGTGTTTTCCACCTGCTGAGGTCGCAGATTGAGAAGACGGGCAATGATCTCGGCTTTGTGCATGGTAATGAGGATGTAGGGCTACGGGGAGGCTGCATGCAGGATGTCCTCCCGCAAGGTGGGGTGGGGGAAACGGTGCAGCAAATATATAAAAATTCCCTTTGGCTTCGTCCCCCGAGGCGTGTATTATCGCTTGACGAGGCGGGCAATCGCCGTCCGGCGAGGGCACAGCGCCATGTCTGAAATCATCTCTGCCGTGGCGGCAACCATCTCCGTCAGTGGTTTTCGGCCGGAAACAGATGTGGCGTCGGCCGAAAACAGATATGGTTCTGGCCGAAAACAGATGTGGCGTCGGCCGAAACCACTTGATGGGAAGCTTTCGAGAAACGGGAAAGTGCTCTGCAGTGATGACGGCGCGCCAACCTGTGACAGCGTCATGGAGCAGAACTGATATGGCAGTCCTCCGACAGTTCTCTTCAACGTATGCGCCGAGCTATCCACTCTGCCTGCCCGGGCTCCGGAGGGCGTGCTTTTTCGGTTTGTTTGTCCCAAATGGAGTTTGTAGGTTAGCCGTGTCTTCACGACCAAGGATAAATGTCTACTTTTGCCCCTGCGTTGCCTCTGAGAAGCAACCCGTGTTCACCTATTATGTATATATATGACGACAAATTTAGTGACGAAGTTTCTGCTAAGCTCCTGCTTCCGTGTGGTATGCGTCGGCCTGTGGCTTTCGACCGCTCAGCAACCGGCCGAAGCGCAGTCGCCCCAGGCAATCGAGGCCGCGCAGTACCGTCTGAGCCTTGACAGCTGCCAGCAGCTGGCTGCAGCCCGCAACAAGCAACTGATGATAGGCCGACAGATGGTGGCCAAGGCAGGCTATGAGCAACAGGCCGCCCGCACCAACTATTTGCCCAAGATTCAGCTGGTAGGCGGCTACATGCACACAGGCGACCAGATGCAGTTGCTCTCATCCTCTCAGCGTGGGGCACTCAACAATATGGGCTCCTCGTTGGCGGGAGGCCTTACCGGCCGTATGCAGCAGATAGTGGCCGCCCATCCCGAACTGGCCTCCCTGGCCCAAAGTCTTCAAGGCCCCTTGGGCCAATTGCAGACCCAAGGCAACGCCCTCGGCCATAAGATAACCGATGCCTTCCGCACCGATACACGCAACATCACCGCCGCGGCCGTTCTCCTTACCCAGCCCCTCTACATGGGCGGAAAGATACGGGCTTTCGACCGCATTACCCGAGCCCAGCAGAGTCTTGCTGAGGAACAACTCCGCGGCACCGAACATTCGCTTCGCTTAGAAGTGGAACAGGCATATTGGCAGGTGGTATCGCTACGCCATAAGCAGCGTCTTGCTACCAGCTACCGCGACATGCTGGCCCATGTGGACAGCGATGTGGTAAAGATGGTAGCGGAAGGCGTGGCCACACGGAGCGATGAGCTCTCGGTGAGTGTCAAGCTGAACGAGGCAGAGATGACCTTGGCCAAGGTGGACGATGGACTTCAGCTCTCGCGGATGCTGCTCTGCAAACTCTGTGGTCTGCCCCTCGATGCTTCGGTGCAGCTGGTTGACGAGCAGACAGACGATTTGCCGGTGAGCGCCGAAGACGTCCGCCCCGACGTGGCGTCTGCCTGGGCATGGCGACCGGAGATGATACAGCTTGGCAAGGCCGAAGACATATACCGCGACAAAGTGCAGATAGCCCGCTCTGCCTTTCTGCCGCAGTTAGCCCTGTTGGGAGGCTATATGGTGAGCAACCCCAATGTGCTCAACGGCTTTGAACGTAAGTTTGACGGCACTTGGGCCGTAGGCGTCACCCTCAAAATGCCCCTCTGGAACTGGGGCGAAGGGCGCTATAAAGTGAGAGCCGCAAAGGCCGAGGCCGCGGTAGCCTCACTGAAGAAGGAAGATGCCAAAGACCTCATCCGCCTCGAGCTGGAGCAGTCGGCCCTGCGGGTGGGAGAGGCCGACAGGCAGTACCGTCTCAGCCTTAAACACTTAGAGAAGGCCGACGAGAATCTCCGCACCGCTTCGTTAGGCCATCGCGAAGGCGTCATTACGACCTCAGACCTGCTGGCCGCACACACAGCCTGGTTGCAGGCACATAGCGACAAGATAGATGCCCAGATAGATTGCAAACTCTCTCGCGCAGTCTTTGTCAAAGCACAAGGCACAGCCCCATAAGCCGTGGCCGTCAGCCGGTGAGGCCACGCCGAGTGGCGAAGCATAGGGCCGGCCTCACGAGCCATTAGAGTGAAGCCCATTTCGATAGTAACATATATTCAAATTACGCATACAGTGAAACGCACAAAGCCCAATTTTCTGCCATCGTTCCTTATCATGGGCGGTGTCCTCATTTTAGTAATTACCGGTAGCCTTTATGCCTTCCGTGAAGAGCCCGACACGCAACAGGGCATGGTAGAAGTGACAAACTACCGGGTGTCGAGCAAGGTGCCTGCCCGCATTCTGCGCTACTACGTAGACGAGGGCGACTACGTAAAGGCCGGCGATACCCTCGTCGTGCTGGAAGCCCCGGATGTGGCCGCCAAGCTGAAACAGGCCGAGGCGGCACGTACAGCCGCCGAAGCACAAGACCGCAAGGCCATTAAAGGGGCGCGGCAGGAACAGATAAGCGCTGCACTCGCCATGTGGCAGAAGTCCAAGGCCGGTGTGGAAATAGCCGAGAAATCGTATCATCGTGTCAAGCGTCTGCACGACCAGGGAGTCATGACCGCTCAGAAGCTGGATGAGGTCAAGGCACAGTACGACGCAGCCGTAAGCACAGAGCGCGCAGCCAAGTCGCAGTATGACATGGCCCTCAATGGGGCCGAGCTGGAAGAGAAGCAGGCCGCCGCCGCCATGGTGCAACGTGCCCAGGGTGCGGTCAACGAAGTGAATGCTTACGTGAAAGAGACCGTGCTTACGGCCTCGATGGACGGCGAAGTGACCGAGATTTTCCCCCAAGTGGGAGAACTCGTAGGTACAGGCGCTCCCATCATGAACATTGACTGCTTAGACAAAGAGTGGGTGACGTTTAATGTGCGCGAAGACCTATTGAAGCGCTTCGCCGTGGGTGCCACCTTCCAGGGAGTAGTGCCGGCCTTAGGCGACAAGCAGGTGACACTCAAGGTGTATGCGCTGCGCGACCTCGGCAGCTATGCAGTGTGGAAGGCCACCAAGACTACCGGACAATACGACCGTCGTACGTTTGAAGTGCGTGCACACTTTGTCACACCGGTAGACGGCCTGCGTCCCGGCATGAGTGTGCTCGAGGTCAGCAGGTAGCAACTCGCAACGCCTGCCGGAAAGGCATATACCAGGAGATGGCTCTCTGAGTTCAGTCTCTCGTTCTTCCCCCTAATTCAGATAGTCTACATGATACAAGTAATCAGGCGTGAGCTTCGCCGCATGGCTACCCAGCCCCTCTACTGGCTGAGTATGGTGGTCTTCCCCCTTATGGCCACCCTCTTCTTTACCACCCTCATGGGCGAAGGGCTGCCCGAACAGCTACCATTAGGTGTGGTGGACGAGGATCATACTTCCACCTCGCGCAGCATCGTGCGCAACCTATCGGCCTTCCAGTCGACGGCTACACACATAGCTTATGCCAATCCCACGGAGGCACGCAAGGCCATGCAGCGCGGTGAGATCTACGGCTATTACCTCATCCCGCGTGGCACATCACGGGAGGCACAGCTACAACGTGTACCCACGGTATCATTCTACACCAACTACTCCTATCTTGTGGCAGGCTCGCTGCTCTACCGAGACATGCGCATGATGTCGGAACTGGCCTCCGGCGCAGCCGCACGTACCGTGCTTTACGCCCACGGCGCTACCGAACGTATGGCCATGGCTTACCTTCAGCCCATCGTCATTGACATGCACGCTACCGGCAACCCCTGGATCAATTACAACGTCTATCTGACGAACTGCCTCGTGCCGGGCGTGTTTGGCATCTTCCTCTTCATGATACCCATATACAGCTTAGGCACGGAGTTGAAGTGGGGTACTTCCGGAGAGTTGTTGCGTACAGCCCGCGGCCACATCAGCCATGCAGTGTTAGGGAAGCTGCTGCCTCAGGCCATTGTCTTCCTGCTCGTGGGCACCGTCATTGTGCTGTGGCTGTATGGCTACCTGCGTTTCCCGTGTCATGGGGGTATTCTAAGTATGTGGATAGTCATGTGCCTCTATGTGCTGGCCTGCATGGGGTGGGGCGTTTTTCTGTTCACCATGGCTCCGACGTTGCGCCTTGGCCTCTCCTTAGCTTCGCTGTGGGGCGTGCTCTCATTCAGCATTTGTGGCATGTCGTTTCCGGTCATGGCCATGCACCCGGTATTGCAAGGTCTGACGTGGTTCTTCCCCCTTCGCCACTACTTTATACTCTATGTGAACTCAGCCCTTGACGGATACCCCTTGCTGAATGCCTGGCCCTACGTGGCATGTCTGCTGTGTTTCGCCCTGCTTCTCCCGCTGTGTCTGCCACGTCTCAGAACGGTGTTGGAACGCTATTGCTACGTAGCTTAACCTTGACCGTCACTGCCAGTCCCCTCTCGATTATATCCTCAAATAGTAAAGAACGCATGTCTAACCATCATAAATCCCGCCGCTACCATCTGATCAACAGGCTCTTCAGCTACGAGCTGCGGAGCATCTTCCGCGACCCCGCCGTGCTGATGTTCTGTGTGTTTGTGCCCTTGGGATACCCTTTGCTATACTCCTTTATATATAACGAAGAGGTAGTGCGAGAAGTGCCGGTGGCAGTGGTGGATGACAACCGTACTGGGCTAAGCCGAGAGTTTGTACGCAAGGTAGATGCCACCGCCGATGTCAACATTGTGGCCCACTGCGCCGACATGGCGGAAGCAAAGGCGCTTGTGAGGGAACGCAAGGTGTATGGGGTCATCTATATGCCGACAGACTTTACGCGTAGCCTTGCCCGAGGAGAGCAGGTCAGCATCGGCGCATACGCCGACCTCAGCGGTATGCTCTACTATAAGGCAATACTGACAGCCGCTACCAATGTAAGCCTCGACCTCAACGCTCGTATCAAAGTGGAGCGCATGCCGAGTACGACCAACGAGCAAGACCGTGTGACGCAGCAGCCCATAGCTTATGAGGAAGTCTCGCTTTTTAATCCGCAGGCCGGTTTTGCCACCTTCCTCATACCCGCGGTGCTCATACTCGTTCTCCATCAGACCCTCCTTCTCGGTATTGGCATCTTGGCCGGAACGGATAGGGACAAAGGCCGCAATCGTTTGTTGCGTCCGCTTGTGAAGACGCCCACAGCCTTGGCCTCAGCTGTAGCCGTCAAGGGCATGGCGTGGCTGCTGGTCTATCTGCCTGTGAGCGTGTACGTATGTGGGGTAGTGCCCCATCTCTTTAGTCTGGTGCAGCTCAGTTCCCCCCTACACATGGCATGCCTGTTCGTACCGTTTCTACTGGCAACCATCTTCTTTGCCATCACCATCAGTTACTTTGTACGCCATCGCGAGGCCGTTATCCTACTGGTGGTGTTCAGCTCAGTGATATTCCTGTTTATCTCAGGCATCTCATGGCCGGGAAGCGCTATTCCGCCAGTCTGGAAGGCCGTGGGCTACATCTTGCCCAGTACGTTTGGCATCAATGCCTTTATCGCCATGAACAATATGGGGGCTTCGCTAATGGATGTTCGCCCCTCGCTGATACTTCTGTGGGTACAGGCAGGCATCTACTTTCTGACAGCCTGCGCCTCGCTTTGGGGGCGGGCGCGGGAGACCAGGCAATAGCCCATGCAAGCCATCGCCAGATGTGGATACAAAGAAACGGCCTACGCAAGTGAGGCCGTTTCTTTGTCTGTGTCAGGCTGTTGAAGTAGTCTGTGTTGTGAGACTAATGCCCTCCAGATGCTGCTTCTATAGTCTGGCGTAAGTTGTTCAAGGTGTGTGGTGACATCTTTAATGTGTTGGCGCTTAGAGGAATGCTCGTGAGGACATCGTTTCGCAGGAAGGCTATACCTTCGGAACTCAGCCCATTCTTTGAGCCAGGTCTCAGGTATATGTGCTAAAGGGCGAATGATGCTCATCTTAAACTTCCTCATGTCTAAACGCGCCGGCATGGTGTCAAAACGCCCGTTGAAGGTGAGGTTGAGCAAGGTGGTGGCTACGATGTCGTCGAGATGGTGTCCCAAGGCTATCTTAGTACACCCTAAATGCCGGGCTTGGGCAAAGAGAGCCTTGCGACGGTTCCATGCACAGAGGAAGCAGGGAGAGCGGTCGGTATGGCGGTCAAGTTCGGCCTGGATGGTGACAATGTGGAAGGGGATACCGTAACGTTGGCATTGACCGGCCAGATAGTCGGTCCGGGCTTCGTAGCCAATTCCCTGTTCGGCAATGTGAACTGCATGTAGGGTGAAACGCCCCTGCGCACGCAGTAGACGCTCACCCAGCAGGTCGACAAGTGCCAAAGAGTCTTTGCCACCGGAGAGACCTATCAGTATGGCATCACCTTGCTCTATCATCTGGAATTCGGCAAGGGTCTTTCCCACCACACGTTGTAGCTTTCGATGCAGAGCGTGCTCGGATGGATGAGGGGACGTGTCATTCATAGACGAAGCGATGCACTGAAAGTTCTATTTAAGGAAGACAAGGTAGACCGCAGCCACGAGGCAAAAGCAAGCAGCGATGTGGTTCCAGTGGAAGGTCTCGCCTTTGAAGAGGAGGGTAGTGATGACGGTGAAGACGATGAGCGAGATGACCTCCTGTATTACCTTGAGTTGGATAAGGCTGAAGGGACCGCCGTTACCTATAAACCCAAGTCGATTGGCCGGCACCTGGCACATATATTCAAACAGGGCAATTCCCCACGAGAATAGGATAATGAGGATGAGAGGCCATGAGGTGCTGATGCGTTCCTCTTGTAGCTTCAGGTGGCCGTACCAGGCAAAGGTCATAAAGATATTGGAGAGAATGAGTAAGAGGATAGAAAATAGGCCGTTCACGGGGGTATCGTTATAGTTATTATTTCAGAATACTTAATCGCAGAGATGACAGCAGGCGCTCGGCCGGTGACACAATGGAAGGTGGTGGGCTCTGAGTACTATGCGTGGAGCAAAATAATTCCACTTTCCCATAGTGTTCAGAACCCACCTCCATCCTATCTATAAGGGATGCCGTTCAGAATGAGACGGGCAATCACTCAGTGCCATGCCTCAGGACAAGGCCTCTGCCATATGTTCTGCTGCCTGCTTGCCATCACCCATGGCCAGGATGACGGTTGCACCGCCACGTACTATATCGCCGCCGGCATAGAGAGTAGCTATGGAAGTTTCTCCCTTATCGTCAACTTCAATAGTACCCTTGCGTCCGAGTTTTAACCCGTCGACAGACTGGGGCAGGATGGGGTTAGGCGATACGCCAATGCTGACAATGACAAGGTCAGTATCTAAAGTCACGGTCGCACCCTCGATAGCCACCGGGCGACGACGTCCCGACTCATCAGGCTCGCCGAGTTCCATCTTCTGAAGCACGACTTGACTGACGTGGCCGTTCTCGTCGGTCAGATATTTGATGGGATTGTGGAGCGTCATGAAGCGTACACCTTCTTCCTTGGCGTGATGTACTTCTTCCAAACGGGCCGGCATCTCAGCTTCAGTACGTCGATAAATAATAGTAGCCGTCTCAGCTCCAAGTCGAAGGGCAGTACGCACGGCATCCATGGCTGTGTTGCCTCCGCCAACTACTATCACATTCTTGCCATGTGGTACCGGAGTATCTGTGTCTGGATCGGCCGCATTCATGAGGTTGACGCGAGTGAGGTACTCGTTGCTGGAAAGTACGCCTGAGGCGTTCTCTCCTTCAATGCCCATGAAGTTGGGAAGGCCGGCCCCTGAACCAATGAAGATGCCCTTGTACCCCTCAGCCTTGAGGCTTTCGATAGTGATGGTCTTGCCTACGATGCAGTCTGTGACGAACTCAACGCCACGGGCCTTGAGGCCGTTGATTTCATGGTCTACGACTGTGCGCGGCAGACGGAATTCCGGTATGCCGTAACGTAACACACCGCCTACGGCATGGAGGGCTTCAAAAACCGTAACCTGATAGCCTTTTCCTGCCATGGCACCGGCGAAGGAGAGACCGGCAGGGCCACTGCCTACCACTGCCACTTTACCCTTGCTCGACTCTGTGCCCATCGTGGACGAGGCATTGGCGGAGGAATGTTCACGGGTATAGTCAGCTGCAAAACGCTCCAAGTAGCCGATTGCTACGGGCTGGGAGTTCATCTTATGGTGGATACAGCGACTTTCACACTGCTTCTCTTGAGGGCAAACGCGTCCACACACAGCGGGCAGGGCACTCGTCTTCCCGATGGTATGGGCAGCTGCCTCGAAGTGCCCGTTCTCGATATGTTTAATAAATGCAGGAATGTCTATACCTACAGGGCAACCCTGCACGCATCCGGGATTGGGGCAGTCTAAGCAGCGGGAAGCTTCTGTACGAGCCATCTCAGCCGTCAAGCCTTTGTTCACCTCTTCTTTCAGTTGTTGGGCGCGTGCCTGAGCGTCGGCCACGGGCATTGTCACACGTGGAATGGCCATGCGTTCTTTGGGCTTCAAGGTGTTGCGGAGCGTTGTGCGCCAAGCTGAGTCGCGGCTGTCAGAGTTTGTCTCGGCCGCAGTTTCTTCCCAATGTACAATAGCTTCGCGTTCTTCCTGGGTGAAGGCCTTCAGACGCTTTAGCATTTCGTCAAAGTCTACTTCGTGGCCATCAAACTCGGGCCCGTCAACGCAGACGAACTTTGTCTTTCCTCCTACAGTGATACGACAGGCACCGCACATACCGGTACCGTCTACCATGATGGTATTCAGTGAAACGTCGGTGGATATCTGATACTTCTTGGTGAGCATGCAGACGAACTTCATCATGATTGCAGGACCTATGGCGAAGCACTTGTCGACCTGTTCACGCTGTATGATTTCTTCAATTCCCGCTGTGATAAGTCCTTGCTTGCCGTAGCTGCCGTCGTCGGTCATGATAATCACCTCATCGCTCACCGCACGCATCTCGTCCTCTAAGATGATGAGGTCTTTGTTGCGGGCAGCCAGAATGGTAATAACGCGATTGCCTGCGGCATGAAGGGCCTGCACAATGGGAAGCATGGGGGCAGCTCCTACACCACCTCCTGCACATACCACCGTGCCAAACTTCTGGATGTCTGTAGCTTTACCGAGAGGGCCGGCTACGTCGGCTATCTCGTCGCCCTCATTCAGGGAGCAAAGCTTTGCCGAAGAGAGGCCAACGTTCTGTACTATAAGTGTGATGCTTCCGCGGGCGATGTCGGCCTCGGCTATTGTCAGGGGAAGGCGTTCGCCGCCCTCTGCGGTGCGAACGATTACAAAGTGGCCTGCCTTGCGGGCTTTGGCAATGAGGGGTGCTTCCACTTCGAAGCGGAACACCTTCTCTGAGAGCTGTACCTTTTTGAGAATTTGGGGCATGGTGAGTATAAGGTTTTGGATGGATGATTGAGATGATAGAGATGGTGCCGTCTGCAACGTGTCCTGACCCCCGGGAAGGTTAAATAAGGCAGAATGTGTAGCAGAGGGCGTGGCAAATATACTAATATGCTTAGAATTACCACACTTTTACTCGGTGTTGTGGCGCGATATAGAGAGGTGATTTTTTAGTTACCTTGAAGGCTTTATACCAATCGTCGATATGAGCCAGGGCACCGTTCACCCTGAAACGTGCAGGCGAGTGTGGGTCGGTCATCACCTGCTGACGCAAGGCGGCATCGCGTATATTCCCTGCCCAGAGTTGCGCGTAGCTGAGGAAGAAGCGTTGTTCGGGGGTGTAGCCGTCTTTGGTGGAAAGTGGCTGCTGTTTCATCGCATTTTGAAGGGCCAAATATGCTATTTGAAGCCCTCCATGGTCGGCTATATTCTCGCCAAGTGTAAGCTCGCCGTTGATGGTCAGACCCGGAAGTACTTCCATCTTATCGAAACTCTCAGCGAGCACCTTGGTTCGTGCGTTAAACTGGGCTTTGTCACTATCAGTCCACCAATTACATAGGTTGCCATTCTTGTCAAACTGTGAACCCTGGTCGTCAAAGCCGTGAGTCATTTCATGACCTATTACCATGCCTATGGCGCCATAGTTGTAGGCATCGTCCGCTTCTACGTTGAAGAAGGGCGGCTGTAGAATGCCGGCAGGGAAACATATTTCATTGGTGTAGAAGTTGTAGTAGGCATTGATGGCCTGCGGGGTCATCAGCCACTCATCGCGGTCTACCGGCTTGTTGACGCGGTGCTCCACTATGTAATCGCTCATGAAGCGGCGTGCGCGTAGCTTGTTCTCGTAGTAGCTAAGGTTCTCGTCAATCTCTAACTTGGTGTAGTCAATCCACTTATCTGGATAGCCAATTTTCACATAGAAGGCATTGAGCTTCTCATGGGCTTTCTCTTTGGTAGCCTGGGTCATCCATTCCTGCGCGTCTATTCGCTGACCGAGTGCCTGCTGCAAGTTAGATACGAGGCTTAGCATACGCTTCTTGGAGCTCTCTGGGAAATACCGCTCGACGTAGAGGCGTCCGAGTGCCATGCCTAAAGCCTGTTCTACGGCACTGACTGCGCGTTTCCAGCGTGGTTTCTCTTCTTCTGCTCCGCCCATGGCGTGTTCGTAGAAGTCGAAAGAGGCTTTTGTGAAGCGGTCACTGAGTGATGTAGTGGCATCGTCTATGAGTTTGAATCGCAGGAAGGTTTTAAGCTGAGCGATGTCAGTCTCTGCCAAAAGCTTCTCAACTTCATGGATGGGCTCGGGCTGATTTACGGAGATGCGGTCGAAGGCCGGCACACCGCATTGCATGAAGATGGTGCTCCAGTCTATGCCGCCAAAGTCGGATAGAAGGGCGCGGTAGCTCATGCGGTGATAGTTCTTTTCTACGTCGCGCAATTCTGTAGCACTATACGAGGCGCGTGCGATGCTTGTTTCCAGGTCGAGCACGGTGCAGGCAGCTTTTCGGGCCTCATCAAGGGAGAACCCGGTCATGGTGAAGAGTCTCTCCACATAGGTGAGAAATGCTTTGCGCACTTCCAGCGTAGCCTCGTCGTCGCCGAGGTAATAGTCGCGTTCACCCATGGAGAGCCCGCCCTGGTCAACCTGCACGATGTTCCAGGCCGCGTTCTTCATATCAGCATAACAGCCCATCTGGAAAAAGACTCCTATGCCCATAGATTGCAGCCGCGCCATCTCATACTGTATGTCGGCTCTGGTCTGGGCTTCGTCAATGCGTGTCAGCTCGGCTTGCAGGGGCGCAAAATCGTCCGCCTCACGTCGTGTACTATCCATGGCCAGACGGTAGAGCGATCCAATCTTCTGTTCAAGACTTCCCTGCGGGTGTGGCCGGCTTGCCAGTTCTTCTATCATAGTTCGCAGCAGGCGGCCGTTACGTTCTTCTAAATCCAAGAACTGTGAGTAGCGCGAATACTCCGGCGTGAGAGGGTGAGCTTTGGCCCATCCGCCGGTAGCAAACTCGTAGAAGTCGTCTGCCGGTGCTACGTGAGTATTAAGGTTGGCGGGATTGATGCCCGTGGAGAGTGACTGCTGAGCCACTGAGGGTAAGGCGGCTGTGAGCGTCATAAGCCCTAATATAATGGTGCAGAGTTTCATGTTTCACAGAGAGTTCATGATTATACCTCCATGCGAGGTCATATCTTGTCTGTTATATGTCAAGGTGTATAAGTGGCTGATAACAGCGGCGACGAATAAGGGGAATGCGGGTGAGCTACTCGCCAAATTCTTCAAGTGCGTCGAGAGCAGCTTCCCATGCCTCTTCAGCCTTGGCTATGGCCTGCTGCAGGTCGCCGTACTTGGCACAAAGACTATTGTCGGCCGCTCCTTCGGGGGTAGCCAGTAGGGCTTCCAGCTCGGCCTTCTCCTCTTCCAGCTTCATGACTGCCTGCTCGCAGTTCTCCACTTCTTTCTCAGCGCGGCGACGGAGTTTTGCCTGTTCTTTGCGCTCCAGATAGGTTGTCTTTCCTTCTGTGGCGGTGGGCGTTGGGGTAGGAGAGGGGGAAGCTGTGGCTGAGGGCGAGCCGGTGGATGACAACTCGTCGAGCGAGGCCATATCCTTCTTTTGAAGGAAGTCGGAAATGCCGCCGATGTGCTCGCGCACCTTGCCGCCTCCAAACTCGTACACTTTGGTTACAAGGCCGCTGAGGAAGTCGCGGTCGTGGCTTACGACAATGACTGTGCCATCGAAGGCTGCGATGGCCTCTTTCAGCACATCCTTGGTGCGCATGTCAAGGTGGTTGGTCGGTTCGTCAAGGATGAGGAAGTTAACCGGCTCGAGCAGCAGCTTAATCATGGCCAGACGCGATCGTTCGCCGCCTGAAAGCACCTTGACTTTCTTCTCAGATGCCTCGCCTCCGAACATGAAGGCGCCCAGTATGTCGCGTATTTTCAGGCGGACGTCGCCGGTCGCCACGCGGTCGATGGTTTCAAAGACCGTTTGCTCGCCGTCTAACAGTTGCGCTTGATTTTGGGCATAGTAGCCAATGGCCACCTGATGTCCTACGACAAGTCGCCCGTCGAAGGGAATTTCGTCCATGATACACTTCACAAGGGTAGACTTGCCTTCTCCGTTCTTGCCCACGAAGGCCACTTTCTCGCCGCGGCGTATGGTGAGGTTGACCTTGTCAAAGACCAGATGAGAGCCGTAAGTCTTCTTTACGTCCTCGCAGATAAGGGGAAAGTCGCCCGACCGCTGACAGGGTGGGAACTTGAGATGTAGATATGAGTTGTCCACCTCGTCCACCTCGATAGGGACTATCTTCTCCAGCTGTTTGATGCGGCTTTGCACCTGCACGGCCTTGGTGGGCTTGTAACGGAAGCGCTCGATGAAGTCCTTGATGTCGGCTATCTCCTTCTGCTGATTCTCGTAGGCCCGAAGTTGTTGGGCTCTACGTTCGGCGCGTAGCGTCACATACTTGTCGTATTTCACCTTGTAGTCGGTGATGCGCCCGCAGGCTATCTCCAATGTGCGGTTGGTCACGTTGTTGATGAAGGTACGGTCGTGGCTGACAAGGACCACAGCCCCTGGCGAGCGCGCCAGGAACTGCTCCAGCCAGCGTATGCTCTCTATGTCTAAGTGGTTAGTGGGCTCATCTAAGAGAAGCACATCGGGGCGACGGAGCAGCAACTTGGCCAGCTCGATGCGCATGCGCCATCCACCGGAGAACTCTGAGGTGGGACGGTCAAGGTCACCCGTGGCAAAGCCCAGTCCCAAGAGGGTGCGTTCCATCTCGGCGTGGTAATGCATGCCTCCCATGAGTTGCAGGCGTTCGTTTTCATGGCTGAAGCGCTCCACCAGCTCCAAGTAGTCGGGCGAGTTATAGTCGGAGCGATTGTCGAGAGCACGATGCAGGGCTTCTACCTTCTCTTGCAGTTGGTGCAGGTGGCTGAAAGCTGTTTCAACCTCCTCGCGCACAGTCCGTGTGTCGCTCAGCACCATGATTTGGGGCAGGTAACCGATGGTGTCATCCTTTCCGATGGCCACATTGCCTGCGGTAGGCATTTGCTGGCCGCTGAGTATTTTCAGCAGTGTAGACTTGCCTGCGCCGTTCTTGCCCACGAGGGCTATGCGGTCCTTCTTGTTGATAACAAACGACACGTCCGCGAAGAGCGGACGTGCGCTAAATTCTACCGAGATGTTATTGACAGATATCACGATTGCAGGGAGAATGGGTGTCGATGCGCTCTATATAATAATATATGTATAGGGCAGGGAGACACCGTGTGAGGGATGGTCGCCACGGGTGCATGGCGTGGCGACCGATGACAGGTTTAGTAGCTGCGGGCTACGACTACGCGGCAGACAGCGGGCTTGCCGCTGACCATGTCGTTGCCCAGGTTTTCCTGGCTGTAGCCGTAAGGCACACAGCGTATGGTTGCCTGTGTGTCGGCCTTGATCTGAGCCTCTGTCTCAGCGGTTCCGTCCCACGGACAGAGGTAGAAGCCGCCCTGCTTAATGCGTTCCTTGAACTCGGCATAGTCGTTACACTCCCAGATGTGGCTGTCAAGGCGTTGCTTGGCCTTGGTGTAGAGGTTGGTCTGTATCTCTTCGAGGAGTTTGCCCACATGGGCGGCGATGCCTTCGAGCGGCAGGGTCTCTTTCTCTAAGGTGTCGCGGCGCATCAGTTCGATTGTGCCATTCTGCAGGTCTTTGCTGCCCATGACGAGACGTACGGGCACGCCCTTCAACTCGTAGTCGGCAAACTTGAAGCCGGGGCGTTTGTTGTCGGCATTGTCATACTTCACTCTGATACCCATCTGCTTGAAGGTGGCAGCCAGTTCGTCAAACACCTTATCTAAGGCGCTGAGGTCGTCCTTACCTTTATAGATGGGCACCATAACCACTTGAATGGGGGCAAGGTGGGGAGGAAGCACGAGGCCGTTGTCGTCTGAGTGGGTCATAATCAGGGCACCCATGAGGCGGGTGCTCACACCCCACGAAGTGGCCCAGGCAAATTCAGGCTTGTTTTCCTTATTGATAAACTGCACATTGAATGCCTTGCCGAAGTTTTGGCCAAGGAAGTGGCTCGTACCGCTTTGCAGAGCCTTGCCGTCTTGCATCATGGCCTCTATGGTATAGGTGTCGAGAGCCCCGGCGAAACGTTCGGTCTCACTCTTTACGCCCCTCACAACAGGGATGGCCAACACGTCTTTGGCAAAGTCGGCGTATACATCGAGCATCTGGCGGGCACGTTCTTCAGCCTCTTCGCGGGTGGCATGGGCTGTGTGGCCTTCCTGCCACAGGAACTCGGACGTGCGGAGGAACAGACGGGTACGCATCTCCCAGCGCATTACGTTGCACCACTGGTTGCAGCACAGTGGCAGGTCGCGCCATGAGTGTATCCACTTGCGGTAAGTGTTCCAGATGGTGGTCTCTGAGGTGGGGCGTATAATGAGCTCCTCTTCCAGTCTGGCAGCGGGATCCACCACCACGCCGTCGCCTTCTTCGTTGGCTTTGAGGCGGTAGTGAGTGACCACGGCACACTCCTTGGCAAAGCCCTCCACGTGCTCGGCCTCTTTGGAGAGGAAGCTCTTGGGGATGAGCATGGGGAAGTACACGTTCTGCACTCCCGTCTCCTTGAAGCGCGCGTCGAGCGACTGCTGTATGCGTTCCCAGATGGCGTAGCCGTAAGGCTTGATTACCATGCAGCCGCGCACGTCTGCACTTTCTGCCAGATCGGCCTTGACCACCAGCTCGTTGTACCACTTAGAGTAATCCTCACTACGCTTCGTGAGGTCTTTGAGTTCTTTTGCCATGAGTATGTGTATGCTTGTAGGTTGCGGTTCATTGTGTCGGGAGTACGGTTATGTAGCGGCGCATGCCTTTCATAGGGGGGCTGCACTCTCGTCACAGCGCGCAAAATTACTACTTTTCTCTGAAAAAATAGCCGTGTATGCCCCCACAGCTCCCTCTATGGAGCGTATTTATTCTCAGAATGCACTATCTTTGCCCCTGCATTGGAGAATGACGCCACCTCTATGCCGCAGCTGTTGACGCTGTAGGTAGTGGCTGTCACAGACACTCCGATGCTGTGAACTTAACTGACATTCATTACCCCTTAATACTTTTCCCATTATGAAAAAGATGAAGCTAACAGTTTGCGGATTGAGCCTCGCCCTCCTGGTGAGCAGTTGCGGAATGACTAACACCGCCAAGGGCGGCATGATAGGCGGTGGCGCAGGCGCCGCTGTGGGTGCCCTCGTAGGCGGATTGGTAGGCAACGGCAAGGGAGCCATCATCGGTGCCGGTGTAGGTACTGCCCTTGGTGCCGGAGCCGGTATCCTGATTGGCAACAAGATGGACCGTGCCAAGAAGGCTGCCGAAGCTGCCAACGCTAAGGCTGAGGTGCTTACCTCGGAGAATGGCGTGCAGTACGTCAAAGCCACCTTCGACAGTGGCCTGCTGTTCAACACGGGCTCTTCCACACTCAGCACCTCGGCACAAGCCTCGGTGAAGAAGTTTATCACCAACCTCCTTGCTGCCGACAACTCCTTCAATCTGGCTATATGCGGTTTCACCGATAACCAAGGCTTTAAGAACTCCACGGCCGAGCAGAGTGCCGCCAAGAATGTGGCTCTCTCGCAGAACCGCGCCAATGCTGTCAAGCAGCAAATTATAGCCTCCGGCTACCCCGCAGCACGCATCACCCACACCGACGGCTACGGAGAACAGTATCCTGTGGCTTCCAACGCCACCGCCGACGGCCAGAAGCAGAACCGCCGTGTGGAGGTCTACATCCTTGCCAGCGAAGACATGATCAAGGCTGCCAACGCTTCTGCCAAGTAGTCTGAGCGTGTCACTCACCAGGAGTGGCCGGCCGTTTCCACAATCAAAGCCTCCGAGCCGTCAGTAACGACGCTGCCCGGAGGCTGTTTCATGTCAGCCCGATGGCATATGGCGTAGATGGACCACCTAAATGCTATACTTTGAAGTACGAGAAGCTGACGGGCGGCTGCTTACGCCCATTTCCCGAACGCTTGCCGCCATCGTCGCCCGATTGGCCGACGCTCGTCAACCGACCGCCGTACGCTCGTCGGCCGAACGGTGTTCGCCCGTACAACGACCGGACGGTGATGACGCCAAGCAGTGCAGAAACGGCACTACCGGGATGGCCTACGGCGCGAGGTAGTGGCCTATCTCCTGTGACCTTTGCTAAGAAGCGCAGTTGCATGGACTTAAAGCGGCGAAACGGGAGCTTTAGTAGCTACAGCCATCAGAGGAAATAGCAATCCAGTCAGCAAATTAAAGAGAGACTGTTTCATGCTTGTGTAAAAGAAGGGGGAGGTGCTTATATACAGGTCTGATTATCTTAGAAGGTCTCAAAGGCAAAGGGGAGCAGCTGCTTAGCATCGTCGACTATGAGGATTTCTTCGCTTCCGCACAACAGGACCTTGATGGGGTGTCCCGCACGTTGCTGTGTCTCTATCAGCACCTGACGGCAAATACCACAGGGACTTACGGGCCGGGCTGAGAAGCGGTCATCCTCACCGCGGGCAGTCACAGCCAGCGCTTCGACCTTGGCGGTTGGCTTAGAGGCATGGGCATAAAAGAGGGCGGTGCGCTCGGCACAGGTGCCGGCGCCAAAGGCTGCATTCTCTTGATTGTTGCCCGTAACGATGGAACCGTCTGAAAGCAGAACGGCAGCGCCCACATAGAAGTGGGAATAAGGGGCATAGGCCGTGTAGGTGGCTTCGCGGGCTGCGCGTACGAGGGAGGCAAGGACAGGGTCGGTCAGCCGGTTAAGGGTGCAGCGATGGTAGTGGAAGGTGTATGTTTCTTCGGTCATGGTACTAAGACAGGGGAGGTGAGTGAAACGAAAAAAGGAAGCGACCTTAGGTGAGGCGCTTCCAGTCAATATATTGAGGTGATTAGATCAGTGGGTAAGGGGGAGACGGCCTCTTGCGAATAGCCTGTTGGCGGGCTACATCATTACATGGCCCAGCGAGAAGTTCCCCATAATCCTGCTGCGGTCCACGTGGCCGTGAATGCCGGGCACGGAACCTGTCTGGGTGTACTGCCACATGATGTAGTCTTTACCGTCGCTAAGAATGGGACTATCGCTCCGGTAACGGGCTATCATGAAGTGGTAATCGGTAAAGAGCCCCGTAAGATAGCGGTTGTAGAAATTGTGATAGGTATAGAGGAGAGGACGGCGGCCATAGTACTCCGTGACCTTCTCAACGAAGGCGCGAAGGTCAGCAATAAAGGTAGCCTCCGACACAGAGCCTCTGTGCTCGATGTCGATAATGGGGACGAGGTCCTGCTCCTCAGGGCGTACCACCGAGGTGAGATTGTCAAACTGCTTTCTCCAGTCTACGTTGGGGCGATAAAAGTGGTAACTGCCGACGCTTAGTCCCACACGTCGCGCCTCGGTGAGGTTGCGGCGGTAGGTATCGTCCACCAGCGCAGCGCCCTCAGTGGCTTTAAGGTAGGCGTATGAGATGCTGTTGTTGGTGGCCACTTCGTCCCAATCGATGCGGCCCTGATAGTGGGAAACATCAATGCCTTCTTTGTAGGCATTATTGATGTGGCCGCCGGATACACGTGTAAAAACAGCCGCTGCGTGCTCCATGCGACGCTCAGCGGCCAGCTGCCGGGGAAGAGCGTCGGGGGTCATCTGACTGATGGCTGCCATGCCGCGCCCATCGTTGGTGGGCTTTTTGCGAGCCATGGCCGTGGAGGGAAGAAGTATGAGGGAGGAAAGGACGAGCGATATAAATGTTTTCATGTGACTTTTTAAGGACATGGAAAGCGACAGACGGACTGCCGTGTATAGAAGGGAAGAAAGGGTAGAGGTGAGTGCCCCAAACCGGAAGCATGGTGGCATCTTCCACTAACCACTCCGCAAAAATAAGTATTATTTTGAGAATAAGCGCGATGCCTCTACATTTCTTGATACTTTTTTACAGCCTTCAGATGCACCTCAGCCGCCCCAGGCACCCGGTCGTCTAATCAATAACAACCGCCCCAAGCCATTTATACCCCCAAACACCTACCCTCAAACTGCTGCGGGACATCACGAGCCTACACCTAAAAGGCCCGTTCACAAGGATAATCCCAGAGAGATTATCTTCACAAAGACAGCTAACTCATGGGACAAACGCCGCAAGCGTTTTTCTATCGACAGCGCTACGTGTAGCCTCGTGCTCACGTATATGTGCAACCAATGACACACGTCTCTAACTCTGTCGGGCTATGTCCTCCAAAGCTGTCATCTGAGGCAGAAATGGGGTGGAAATGCCGCACCTTTTACCCCCATATGACCGTCTGCACAATTTGTAGAGTACTGATTACTAACAACGAGAGTGCGCCAAGATGACACACTCTCGTAGGGGGGTATGAGCAAGACGTAACTGCTCAGAGTAGGGTTGACGGACGCTGCCGGCAGCTACTTCTCAGTAGCTTCTTTGGCGGTAGCCTTCTTAGTTGTAGCTTTCTTGGAGTCAGCCTTCTTAGCAGCCGTCTTAGGTTTCTCGGCAGCAGGGGCAGTCTTCTTCTCCAGTTTGGCCAGCATGTTCTGGAGCTTCGAAATTTCCTTGTTCTTCAGTTCAAGCTCATCACCTTGATTTTTAATGGTGGTGAGCAGAGAGTTAAGCTCTTCGTTGTCAATATCAAGGGGATAGCGGTCGTTGACACGTGTGATGAAGTCACCAAGAATATTCATATAATTGGTGAAAGCATCATAAGGTGAGTCATAAATACCGCGATAGCCACCATAACTATTGGGCTTCGTACTCATGAAGCGCAGATTGTTAGAGGCTTGCAGATAATCAAAGTCTTGCATAAGTCGGCGATCACGGCAGATGCGCACGCGATCGGCAATGGAGTAGAGCTTGTCAATGGCTTCACGCTGCATGACGTTGCCTAACCAGGGTGACAAGTCTCTTTCCTCGTCCACCCATGAAGTGGGGTAGGAAACAGTCAACTCACCGGCCGACTTCATCTTGCTGCATATCTCTGAGGGTGTGCTAAAGGTTATGCCTCTTTCCTTGAACTGTGATGGCAGGGCCTTCATAAACTCAAGAATATTTGACGAGAGGGGCTGGAATATACCTAAAGCACATAGCTCCATGAAGATATTGACCACCTGATCCTGCTCAGGCAGGTTGCTAATCCAGTTGGCATAGGTGTCAGCGAAGAGGGGATACTCGCTCCAAGAAGAATCGTTAAAGCGGAAGGAAATATCCTCTGACAACGTATAGTCACGGAGCAAGAGTTTGAGGCGTGGATCACGGTTGCAGTGGTAGACGAAGTGAGGACTCTTCCAGCCAAGCACATGTTTAGCTCCTTCGGCAAGCATACCCTTGAAGCCCATAGAGGCAACGAGTTCACCTATCTCGTCAGAGTAAATGAGGGCTGAGTTGCGGAAAATCTTAGGCTCCTGGCCGAAGAGAGCCTTCACCTTTGCGCACAGGCGTGTCACTTCGTCACGGAAAGTCTCTACGTTTTTGAGGGACGAGAAGCCATGTGAATAGGGCTCGGCAAGGAATTCAACGCAACCTTTGTTGTTGAGCTTCTGTAGCAGTTCTATGACCTGTGGTGCGTGGTTCTCAAGCTGTTCGATGGCGCAGCCTGAGAGAGAGAAGGCACACTTGAAATAGCCAGGGTTGGCGTCAGCCATTTCAATGAGGGCCTCAAGAGCAGGTACGTATGAACGTTCGGCTGTCTCGGAGATGGAGCGTGCGTTCTCGTAGTCGTCATAGTAGTAGTGGTCAGTACCTATGTCGAAGAAGCGGTAGCGCTTGAGGTGGATATTCTGGTGTATCTCGAAATATAGACAAACAGTTTTCATGGTGTACGGTATGCTTTATTTGTGAATGAGTTGGCTGTATACATTATATATTTTCTGTCCGACTTTTTCCCAGGTGATTTGGTCGACCTCGTTTTTACCTTCCTCCTTGAGATATTGATGTAGAGAGTCGTTGGTACAGAGGGAATACATGGCATCAGCCATGGCGTAGATGTCCCAGTAGTCGGTCTTGATACACTTGTCAAGAATTTCAGCGCAGCCACTTTGCTTGGAGATGATAGAGGGAACCCCACACTGCATAGCTTCAAGGGGCGAGATACCAAAGGGCTCACTCACTGAAGGCATGACATATACATCTGAGTCGGCAAAAGCTTCATACACTTGTTTGCCACGCATAAAGCCGGGGAAGTGGAAGCGGTCGGCGATGCCACGGGCAGCGGCCATGTTAATCATGTCGTTCATCATATCGCCCGATCCGGCCATGCAGAAGCGTATGTTGCGCGTACGTTGCAGAACGAGCGCCGCAGCTTCGACGAAGTACTCGGGTCCTTTCTGCATGGTGATACGTCCGAGGAAGGTGACCACCTTCTCGCGGTTACTGCTATGTTGCTTGCGTCGTTCAGCCACCATGTCGAGGATGTCTTGTGAGAGGGGGTACACGGCATTGTGCATGGTGATACACTTTGCCGGGTCTTGGTGGTAGTGGTTGATGACGGTCTGGCGAGTAAGTTCCGATACACACATGATGCAGTCGGCATGGTCCATACCATCTTTCTCGATACGATAGACGGTGGGATTAACCTGACCACGTGAACGGTCGAAGTCGGTGGCGTGTACATGAATGACGAGAGGTTTACCGCTCACGTTCTTGGCATGAATGCCGGCCGGATAGGTGAGCCAGTCGTGTGCATGTATAATGTCAAACTGTTGCTGACGGGCAATGACGCCGGCCACGATAGAGTAGTTGTTGATCTCATCCTGTAGATTTTCAGGGTAGCGGCCTGAAAACTCGATGCAACCGAGGTCGTCGGTCATGCGATAGTTGAAATCTGCATAGATGTGGTCACGCAGGCTGTAGTAGAGCTGCGGGTCCATCTTGGTACCGAGCCTTTGAGTGAGGTAATCGTGATTGACGTCTCGCCATACGATAGGTGTCTCGCTTAGGCCTATGATGTTCATGAAACTCTTATCTTCATCACCCCAGGGTTTGGGAAGACAGAAGGTAATTTCAACATCAGGCTGAGCTGCAAGTCCCTTGGTTATGCCATAACTGGCAGTACCTAATCCACCGAGGATATGGGGAGGGAACTCCCAACCAAACATTAGTACTTTCATGGTAGATTTATTATTGTCCGTTGAAGCCTGCGCCGGGGTAGGGGAGACTGTGCCTGAAGAGGGCGCGGTAAGTTGGATACCCTTGTGGGCGACGGGGCGGACGGGTGGGGTAATTAGAAGGTTGTATTATACTTCTCGAGTAGACGCAATGCGCGGAGAATGCCGCTCACGTTCATGGCAAATGAGATAGCGCCACGGCCGTGGAAGGGCGGGTTGCCATCGAATAGTTCGGGGATGGTGCCTACGCAGTGGTAGAAGAGTTCTTCCTCGAAGCCAATGAGTTGACGCTCGATGTAGTTGACGCCGCTCATGCGATATACGCGGAGATAAGCTTCGAGATAGAAGCCTGTGAGCCAGGGCCATGCTGTGCCTTGATGATAGGCGAGGTCACGCTGTTGCTGCTGTCCCACGTACATGGGGTTGTAGCCGCCGCTCTTGGGCGATAATGAACGTATGCCCTTCGGGGTAACGAGTTCTTTGGTACAAATATCCAGCACGCTCTTGCGTTCCTTCATGTCAAGGGGAGAGTAGTCTAAGGCTATGGCGAAGAGCTGGTTGGGACGTACGCTCCAGTCCATCATTTGCCCATCGACGTAGTCTAACAGATAGCCGTACTCGTTGAGGAAGGTGTTTTTGAATGACTGGGCGAGCTTGGCTGCTTCAGCTTCGATGTTCTTGGCTTTCTCGAGGGTTTCGTTTGAGGGATTGTCGAGGAGCATCTGCTCGTAGAATTTGAGCGCATTATACCAGAGGGCGTTAAACTCTACGATGTAGCCGGAGCGGGGCACGATGGGGCGACCGTAGCTCTGCGAGTTCATCCACGTGATGGCTTGGTCGCGTCCGTTGGAGTAGATAAGGCCGTTGTCGTGTACGAAGAGGTTGAAGTGCTTACCGTCGCGTATAAAGTCAATGATGGCAGCGAGCAGGTCGCCGTACTTTTCAAAACATGCCTGCTTCGATATATATTTTGCGTACTGTTGTATACACCATGTAGCCCAGAGCAGGGTGTCCGGCTTCTCCATCTCGTAGATGTCTACCGAGAGGGGCTCTTTGCGGATGAAGTTGTAGATGGCCTTAGATGCGGTAGCCATGTAGTCTTCAAAGCGTTCTTTCTCGCCTACGGCAAGTGTGAGGCCGGGCATGGAGATGAAGGTGTCGCGGGCACGCGGTTTGAACCAAGGATATCCTGCGAGAATGTAATATTCGCCGTCTTTGTGTACGCGGAACTGGTGGGCAGCGTTGACGAGACAGTGGTAGAAGCTGTCGCGATGGTCAAGGTTCTCCCGTTCTTTCTCCATGAGGTCATTGGCCTCTTTGGGCTTGAGGGCTTCCACGCCTGCGCTGAAGATAACGCTCTCGCCCTTCTTGATGGGCATCTCGAAGTAGCCCGGAGTCAGCAGGTCCTCAGATGCGTCATAACCGCGCTCGCGTTCTTTCGGGTAGTCCAGGCCACGATACCAGTCGGGGCAATAGTTCCACTTGGTTTTCTTACTTGTCTGCATATAGAGATCCGGATATCCCTGATACAGACACATCTTGATGCCGTTTGTCACTTCGGTGTAGCTGCTGTCGGCAGCCCCGTTCTCGTGTGTCCACTGTCGCACGCTGCGGAAGGCCAGGAAGGGACGCAGGCGAAGCGTGGTGGCAGAGTGGGCGTCGAGAAGGGTATAGCGAATGAAGATGCGGTGGGTCGTACGGTCGAAGACAATTTCCTTCTTCAGCAAGACACCGCCCACACGATAGGTCCACGTGGGTATCTGCTCCCATTCGAAGCTAACGATGTACTTGTGGCCATTAGGGCTGTAGTTCTCGCCTTGATATTTGTGGAGACCAAGGTTAAACTCAGCGCCATGCTGAATGACAGTCTCGTCGAGGGAGGAAAGCAGCACGTGGTTTTCATCGTCTATTTCCGGCACCGGAATAACTAACAGACCGTCATACTTTCGGATGTTGCAACCCACGAGCGTGGTTGAACAATACGCACCTGACCGGTTCGTGATAAGCAGCTCCTTAAACAGGGAGTCCTGCAGGTTGGTCATCTGCGCTTTATCAAATCTTAAATAGCACATGAATAGTATGGTAGATTATAAGGTTATTGGAGGCTGACGGGCGTACCTTTTCGGTAAGGCCGCAATGTCGAAGAGAAAGGCTGGAACGTCACACGCAGTGTTCAAACGCTTTAGCGCTGACGCCGTCAGGTAGACGCACTTGGGGCCAACATTTTATTCGGCTCTCAAAAGTAGATAAAAATATTGTGAGATGAAAAGTTTTTTTCGGAAAATCTAAAAAACTTTGTTTTTTCGTACACCCGGGGTAAAATAAAAGCCTTCTGAGGGGGCTTATCCTGCTTTTACTTACTACTTTTGCTTTGCTCACAACGACGACCAAGGCATCCGGCCTCACTTCTACCCTGTTCCATTTTACTTGATTGTCCATGACCGATGCCAGGGAATATATGCTATTGATTGTGACAGCTGCTTTGTTATGATTAGCTACAACCGACCTGATGAGAGACGTATAGCCCACGAGATGAAAGACTTGTGGGAACTGCTTACTCCCACCCAGCAGGCCTTGTTGGCCAATAGCTGGTCCGTCTGCAAGTATAAGAAGAACGAGCCCATCTACCGCTGTGGTGAGGAGCCTACCAGCCTGCTTTGCCTGATTAGCGGCAAGGTGAAGATATATAGTGATGGGTATGATGCGTTTAGTCATGGCTATCCCAATCGCCCTATCATCAATCGCGTGCTGCGGCCGGGGCAATACTTTGGCTATCGCGCCTATTTAGAAGGTAGCTCGTACATTACTTGTGCATCGGCCATAGAAGAAGCTGTCATAGTGTCGGTGCCCATGTTCGTCATTTGCAACATCCTTGACGAGAACAACAGGCTGGCGAGGCTCTTCCTGAAGATGATGGCTGCCGACCTCGGCACCGCCGACAAGCGCCTACTCTGTCTTACCCAGAAGCATGTGCGTGGCCGCCTGGCCGACACGCTGCTTTTCCTATATAATATATATGGTGTGGAGATTGACGGTAAAACGCTTAACCTCAAAATTTCGCGTGAAGACCTTGCCGGGTTGTCTAACATGACCACCAGCAATGCCATCCGTACGCTGTCGAATTTCAAAGACGAAGGCGTCATCGCCATCAGCGGTAAAAAATTGGAGATACTCTGTTTAGACGACCTGGAGCACATTTCCAAAAACGGTTAAGCATCATCTCTTTAAACCTCGGATATTTAGAAGTTTAACCTCGCTCGCTTATATCTTTGCGCGAAGGCTCCCCCCCCATCTGCCAATCGGGCTCCCGGCCATGTTCGGAAGCCCGGTTTCTCATATCCGGAAGCATTCCTGTCGTTTCTTTAAGCATTCCCGTTTGTGAAATCTGCCCGAATGCCAGGTTGCATTGGGCCGAATGTCAGTTGGCTTTGGGGCGGATGCAACCTTGCTTTCGGCCCAATGTTACTCTCTGCAAGGCTTCTAAGAATGGGAAACCGCCTTGCCAATCCCGTGGCAAGCAACTTGTTGACAGTATACTTGCAGCTGCATGTCGGGAGTGGCAAGGCGGTTTCCTAAAGAAAAGGCTACGGCTTCAGGGGTCTGAGCGTGGAGATGCGGAAGAGGAGGGTCAGTGGTCGTCGGCTGTAAGCACTTGCATCTCGCAGGTACGACAATCGAAGTGAAGACGGAAACATCGTCCATCGGCCAGGTGCAGCGTGAGCGGCTCATGCACCTCGCGTGCCTTGGCGGGATGGAGTTTCAGACAGATGCCGAGGGTGCGTCTTATGCAATGCTTGCACGTCATGAGCACGGTAGGGGCAACTTGTTTCTCCGCCGGGTTCAGCTCGAAGGCGGCAGGTACGGAGGCTGCACCATGAGCCGCATAGAACTCACGGGCTTGCCTGTTGGCCACATTCTGTGGCAGCGCGGCCTGCTTCAGGGCGGGGCTGTCGCTCTGCACGGCTTCTGCAAAGATTTGAGACAGACGTTCGTGGTTAACAGCGCCGGGCCGTTCGGGGCGCATGAGCATGCGTCCGGCGCGGCAAAGTTCTTCGTAGGCCGTGCGTCGCCATGCCGCCAGTTTCGAGGCAGGTATGAAGTGTTCGCCTTCCAGTTTAAGATGGATGGCACGTACGTTGTGAACAGTGCCGCCCAAGCGAGAGAGCAGGTTACGTTGAGCCTCTTGTTGGGGCGAGAGGGCTGCCTGATGCTCTGCCTCAAAGCGGACAGAGGCCGCAGCTCCCATTTCGTCGGCCATATCGATGACATAACCATCTTCCACATGTCTCAGGGTGATGTCTACGTGGAGGGTTCGCGTGGCCGTTGGACGTGCCAGTCGAGTCTGGAACTCGGCATCCAGGTTACGGTGGAGCATCATGCCCGGAGCGAGGTGAGGCATACGTTGCGGCATGATGTTGTCAGCGTCCACGCGGTTGACACGAAATCCTTCCAGTTTACCCTCTGGCGTAACGTAGCAAAGGCCATCGCCGGCCTTGATTGGGGGCACGCCATGGGTTAGGTGCATGGTAAAACTCTTTCGGCCCACTTGCTGTATGCGGCCCACGACGGGGCCGGTGGCCTTGGGGCTGAATAAGGTGGCCTTGGGGGCTGACGACAAACCGTGGATGAAGTAGGGAGTAAAACCGCGGTTGAAGCTGCGCGCAGGATCGGGAGTGAACGAAAGAGTGGTATGGCCGTAGGAAGCACGGTGATAATCGGTAGAACGCCGGTCGAGGATACGGTCTATCTGCTGACGATACCAAGCAGTGATGTTCTTTACATAAGTGACGTCCTTCAGCCGGCCTTCTATCTTGAAAGACTGCACCCCGGCATCCATCATCTCCTCCAGCTCCTCTGTGCGGTTCATGTCAGGCAGCGAGAGCAAGTGCTGTTCGTGTGAGACGATACGGCCGGCAGCATCCTTCAGGGTAAAGGGCAGGCGGCAGAACTGTGCACAGTCGCCACGATTTGCCGAACGACGAAAGCAATGTTGCGAAGCATAGCAACGGCCGCTGTAGCTCACGCAGAGTGCACCGTGTACGAAGGCCTCAATGGGTAATCCGGTCTGCTCACGGATGGCTGCGATCTGCGTCAACGTGAGTTCACGCGCCACGACGAGGCGCGTAAAACCCGCTTCAGCCAATAGCCTGGCGCGCTCAGGGGTTGTGATGTCTGTCTGAGTCGACGCATGTAGAGCCAATGGGGGAAGATGGAGGCGGAGCAGTCCAAGGTCCTGAACGATCAGCGCATCGGCTCCGGCTCGATAGACTTGCCAGATGAGGCGTTCGGCCTCGGCCAGTTCATGGTCATAAATAATGGTATTAAGAGTGACATAGACACGGGCGCCGTAACTATGGGCAAAGCTGCAAAGCCGGGCTATGTCGTCAATGGAATTGGCAGCTGCGGAGCGGGCGCCATAAGCAGGGCCGCCTATGTAGACGGCATCAGCGCCATGGAGAATAGCCTCCATTCCCACTTCGGCAGTACGGGCAGGAGAGAGAAGTTCGATAAGGGCAGTCAAGGCAAGGACGTAATTTGTGGATGGAAGAGATAGGAACGGAGAACCGCAATCAGGCCGAGAGCCTCGAATAGGTGTTGAGGATGGAGCATGGGGCGGATACGTGCAGTGCAAGGGAATAAGAGTGCTACTTGCCTCGTGAAGCGTTAAAGGCTTCAAGAGCCATCCTGGCAGCCTCGGCGCGAGCCGGTTTGCCGGAGGCGGTCAGGGGGAGTGCATTCACTCTCAAGTAGTGACGCGGTATGCTATGGGGAGGCAGCACCTCACGACATATCGCCTCGATACGACTTCGTAGGGATACGTCACCCGGGGCAGCTTCATACAGCATGGTGACTGCCTGGCCTAACCGCGCGTCGGGCAGATAGGTAATCAGAAACCGGCATGGCAGGCCGGCCAGTGCCTGCTCCATTGGCTCAATCTGAAACTTAAGCCCACCCGAACAGATAGTATTGTCTGTGCGTCCCGTCACACGGAAACGACCAGTGGGCAATAAGTCGGCGAGATCGTGGGTGACGACTGGCTCATCGCATACACCGGGTGCGGAAATCACCAAGGTGCCTTGCTCAGACAGCGACAGAGTGATCCCCGGCAGGGGAGTATAAGCATCGGAGCGAGCAGGACCATTCAGACGACGCAAAGCTATGTGGGAGAGGGTTTCAGTCATGCCGTAGGAACTCCAAACGGGGTGGTGGAAGCGTTGCAGCGCCTCTTCTATGGCAGGCGGTATGTGACCTCCGCCGATGAGTAGGCAGCGCACCCGGCGCATGAGTGCACGGTCGCGGGAGTGTTGTAAGCTGTCGTAGACTTGCTGGGGAGTGACAGCAGCAAAATAGGGAGCAGCTGTCAACTGCGAGAATGGACGGGCACAGGGCGGTACAGAGCACAGATGGAACGGCGCAGTGAGGGCACGAACCACCATCATGCGTGCAGCTACATAGTTGAGCGGCAGACAAAGCAGAGCAGTGGCATGGGCCGGCAGTTGTAGGGCCTTGATGGTAGAGCGTGCGCTGTGGACCATCTGTTCCTTACGCACGTGGATGGTGTGTGGCTCTCCGGTGCTGCCCGAGGTCGTGAGTGGAAGCTGCATGCACGAGGGGGATTGTAACTGACGGCTGTAGGCATCTACCTCACTGAGGAAGGAACGTACAGCGGCATTGCCATAATACATGGTAGGTCCTTCCAAACTAAGTGGGCAAGGCATGTAGTTCCGTTCAAAGAGGCCGCCGGTGCCAAAGCCCTGCGTCAGCCAGGGAGATGAAGGAGCCTCAGTCTCATGCAAGTAGGCCGTCCATTGCACCAGCGCATTCAAGCCCACGTTACTCTCTAACGCACTGGTCACCCAGAAACCTATACAGCGTTCGCGGGCTAGCTGCATCCACTCGTGTGAGCCGCTGAGACCACCGTGAAGGGATGGTTTCAGCACTATATAATGAGGGCGCACTGTGTCGAGCATCCGGCAACGTTCATCAGTGGTCGACAAGCCAATAAGCTCTTCGTCCAAAGCGATGGGGATGGGCGAGTGACGGCAGATGGAGGCAAGGGCTTGCCATTGGCCGGCCTTGATAGGTTGTTCAATGCTATGGATATGGTAGGACGCCAGACGTTGTAACTTCGGGAGAGCCTCGTCAGGGCTGAAAGCACCATTGGCGTCCAGTCGTATGACCACTTCGTCGGGACTATAACGCTCCCGCAGGGCCTGGATCAAAGCCAGTTCCTTCTCAAAGTCAATGGCCCCTATTTTCAACTTCACACATCTAAACCCGGCTGCCAGCTTCTGCTCCATACGGAGGCGCATCTCGGGGGCGCTCCCCATCCAGACCAGACCATTGATGGGTATGCCGTAACTGCCGCGCGTGAAAGCCGACGGGAACAGTTCGAGGCGGTTGCCCCGCATAGCTCCCCACACGGAAAGGAAGGCTGTCTCTATGCCCATCACCATGGAAGAGAGGTGGCGGTAACGGGCGGCCTCTAAAAAACCACCGGCTTCTACTTCGCGGCAAAGGGCCGTGAGACGTTGTGAGTAGTCAATCCCATAGTCGGAGCTCAAATCATAGAGCGGTGCACACTCACCCAGGCCCACGAAAGACCGACCGGCACATTGTGCGACCAGTACTATATACCACACTTCGCGCTTACGGTAGACGCCTCGCGAGGTGGTAGCCGGCTGCTTGAACACCAGTGTCCGGGGAATGGCGCGCAGCTTCAGACTATAGCCTGGCGGCAGAGAGTAGCGTCCCTCTTGTAGGGCCGACTGAAGCAAAGAGGCAAAAGCAGAGGGGGAAATCATGTCGCTGAAAGCTGAGAATAGAGGAGAAGGAGTGAAAGGGTTGGAAGCATCGCGCTGCTTAGAACCAGCGCTTGAACTGAGGCTTCCGCTTCTCCAAGAAGGCCTGTCCACCTTCCTGAGCCTCGTCGAGCATATAGTAAAGCATAGTGGCATCACCAGCAAGTTCCTGAATGCCCGCCTGACCGTCCAGCTCAGCATTCAGACCAACCTTAATCATACGCAATGCTAACGGGGAGAGCTCCATCATACGCTCAGCCCAGGTTACAGTCTCCTGTTCGAGGTGGTCGAAGGGGACAACTTTGTTGACCATGCCCATACGCTCTGCTTCCACGGCGGTGTACTGACGACAGAGGAACCATATCTCGCGTGCCTTCTTCTGGCCTACGATACGTGCCAGATAGGAAGCACCAAAGCCGGCATCGAAGGAACCAACCTTTGGCCCCGTCTGTCCAAAGATGGCGTTGTCAGAAGCGATGGTGAGGTCGCACATGAGGTGCAGCACATGGCCGCCACCAATGGCATAGCCGTTGACCATCGCAATGACCGGCTTGGGCAGAGAGCGTATCTGGCGCTGCACGCCCAATACATTGAGACGAGGCATACCTTCTTCATCTACATAACCGCCGCGGCCTTTGACGTGCATATCGCCCCCGGCACAGAAAGCCTTGTCGCCGGCGCCGGTGAGTACGACGACGCAAACCTCTTTGTGAGTGTGGCAGTAGTGAAGGGCATCGGCCATCTCGCTCACCGTGAGCGGCGTGAACGCATTGCGGTAACGCGGGCGGTTGATGGTGATACGGGCGATGCCGTTGTAGATGTCAAATAGAATTTCCTTGTATGACTTGATAGGTGTCCAGTTGTACGTCATGAGAAAACGAGATGAGTTATTGAGAACGTGAGGATAAGGAAGCTGTGGGACAAATCTCTAACAAATGAGCACGCGAACCAGGGGCGAGCCATTTGCTAAGCGCCGATGAAAGCTGCGCAGGTGTATCGACAGCCTGATAATCAAGACCGAAGGTCGCACAAATACCTTCAGCATGATACGAAGGGCAATGATTTTCATCAGACTGGGTGGCGGCAATATATGAAGGGTAGGCGGGAGACATGTGAAGTCCCGGAAGACGACCGAAAATGGCTCCGCCACCATCATTATATAATAAGATACGTAGATTGGAGGGTAGATGGACGTTCCAAAGGGCATTGACATCGTAGAAGAAGCTTAAATCGCCCGTTATAAATACGGTCAAGCCCTCAGCGCATAGTGCATAACCTACAGCTGAAGACATGGAACCCTCAATGCCATTGACGCCGCGATTGCAGAAAATGGGTATGTCCAAATCGTCAATAACATTGGCTGCTGCGCGGATAGTGCTACTATTGGCCAGATGTAGGGAGACGTCATGCCTGCCTGCCAATAAATGTGTGACATGGTGTATCACCGCCGGCAGGGAAAGGGGATGAGCGGAAGCCAGCAAGGTATCACGTTGGCTACGAGAAGATTGATGAAGTGAGGAGGCAGCGCGTTGAACTTCAGGATTAGCCGGCAACTGGTTCTGCAACTGTTGGAGAGCAAGTGAGGCTCGGGCTTCTACCTTGTAGGTGGCGTGGCCGAATGTATCAATGCATTCTTCTTCCTCTCCAATTCTTATGACTTGCGTGGTCGAGGCTTGGGAGAGTAGCTTGATGAAGCGCTTGTGAATGAAATTGCCACCGACCTGAATGACGACGTCAGGCAGTAGTTCCTTGCAATCGCTACTCATTGAGTCGAAGGCATTCATGTGCTGGCTGAAAGGTGTCTGCGATATAATCTCAGAGAGAACAAGAAGCTGATGGTTAGCATGTAAAGCTGAGACAAGGGGCTTCAGGTCATCTTGTTCATATTGTCCAATCACCAAAGCCGGCAGCCTCGCCGCACTGATGAGGGATATGATGTCCGGGCTAAGCGGAGTAGCAGACTGTGGGTGGCTGGTCTTTATGACGCGTTGTACCGGCAGTGCGGGGGTAGTGAAGCGGAAGAGGGGCTCTTCTAATGGCACATTGATATGGCAGGGCCGGCCACCATGAAGGTGGCATGACGATAGTGCCTCGTTGATGAGCCTATTGTTCTGTAACACCAAAGTGGCGGGAAGAGGGCAGTCATCCAACTCTGTGTAGAGCTGGTACGTTCTGCAATAGGGAGTGAGGGCATCCACTTGCCGGATGGTCTGTCCCTCAGCCTGGTCAATGTGCCAGGCAGGGCGGTCGGCTGAGACGACCACCAAAGGCAAGTGGCGATAATAAGCTTCGGCCACTGCTGGTAAGCAAGCCAAAAGAGCGGACCCACTGGTCACACAGATGGCAACCAAGCCGGAAGAGGCACGAGAAGCCCAAAGACTTAACCCCAAGGCTACAAATGCAGCACTGCGCTCATCTGTGACAGGATGAAGACGCAGTGAATGTTGATGGCACGCCTCAAGGGATGCCTGATAAAGGTTGTGGACGATAGGAGCATTGCGTGAGCCGGGACACACGACAATATCGGTTAGACCATGAGCAAGTAGCAGGGTCGTAAGTTGATTGACTGAAGAGGAGGAGTGGTACAAAGCAATATAGAATGGCAGAAGGGGATGATCGAGATACTATTATTTTACAGGGATAGGCAGATGGCAAGAAGCTTGGGGCTACACGTTATGCGTGAAATAGTGAGAGCAACGTCTGCAACTTATGCTGAGTCTCTTCCCACTCAAGTTGTATCTGGCTATTGGCTAATAGACCGCCTCCCGCATACAGGCGAATGAAATTGTGAAGGATTTCCATGCAACGGATAGTGACAAACAGGTGCGTCTGATCCTCCGTACCGGCATGGGATAACTGATATGGACCGCAGAACCCCGCGTAGTATCTACGTGGTTGCTTCTCGGCAGAGAGAATGGCCTTGATAGCCTCCTGCTTAGGCCAGCCGGACACGGCAGGAGTAGGGTAAAGTTGCTCTGCCAATGATAAGACCTGTTGAGAACTACGAAGACTGAAGAAATAGTCCGTGGCGAGATGTTCGAGAGAACCTTGGCTAACAGTGTGAGTCTCTGTCTTGACAACGGCATTAGCAACCTCATGTAACTTCCGGGCGATAAAGTCGGAGACCACAGCTTGCTCCTCTTTATTTTTCTCGTCCCACAATTTTCTTGTCTCACAATTCTTACCTCCCCATTTGGTGCCGGCCAATGCCACTGTATGATAACCTCTATTCATATTCCCTCTCAGCAGAGGCTCGGGGCTCACAGTAAGCCATGTGCCGGTATGGGCTGTATGCCACCACGCCACAAAGCTGTCCGGATATCGTTCACAAGCCCGACGAAAGAGGATGGCCATCGGACTGTGTAACTCCTCAGAGACAATTTGATTATCGTCAGGAAGTTGCCAACCCATCGTGCGCGCAAGCACAACCTTTTTGAGACAGCCTTCTTGAAGAGAAGCGTGTAGTTGATGGAACGAAGAAATATAATCTGTCTCTGTCTGTCGCTCTTGTAAAGGTGACAGATTGGGCGATAAGGAGCCAAGGGGGGCTGTCGAGAAAGCATCGAGAATGAGGGACGTCATCTCCTCAGGCTCTATTAGAACAATGGGAGTGTTCTCCCCGACATGAAATGGACAAATGAGGAAGCCCCTACGTTCATGAAGATTATGTAACGTCATAAAAGTAGGGGAAGAAGTACGCTGCTTGAGCAGACATACTGTAGAAGTAGAGGGAAGACGATAATAAACGTATGAGCCCATAATAATGGCATGGAAGAGGCCACTGATTTATTTGGCCAACGTATAGGAGGTACTATAGGAGTCAGAACTCGCTCGTAAAGTGGAAACGAATATGCTCAAAATCTTGACGGGCCATTTGTAAGACATATGCCGAGTCTGCGAGGAATACATCGCGCCCATGTAAATCTTTGGCCATGTACTGGTATTTACGTTTCTTAAAGTTGTCAAGCTCAGCAGGCGAGTCACTCTCAATCCAGCAAGCCTTGTAGAGCTGAATGGGTTCCCAGCGACAGCGAGCATTATACTCATGCTCTAATCTATATTGTATAACCTCGAATTGTAGTTGCCCAACTGTACCAATTATCTTACGCCCATTGAAGGTGTTGGTGAATAGCTGAGCCACACCCTCGTCCATCAGTTGCTCAATACCCTTGTTAAGTTGTTTCGCCTTCATCGGGTCATCATTCTCTATATACTTGAAGAGCTCAGGCGAGAATGAAGGAAGCCCTCTGAAGTGCAGACTTTCTCCTTGCGTTAGGGTGTCACCGATTTTGAATGTGTGGTTGTCAGGAAGACCTACTATGTCGCCGGCCCAGGCTTCATCAATGGTGGTTTTGCGTTGAGCCATAAACTGAGTGGGTGACGAGAAACGAAGGCTCTTACCACTCCGCACATGGAAATAGGGCGTGTTACGTTGAAACGTGCCAGAACAAACACGACAGAATGCGATGCAGGAACGATGGTTAGGGTCGATGTTTGCAGTTATCTTAAAGATAAAACCCGTGAAGTTGGTCTCATCCGGGTTGACAACGCGTTCCTCTGCCAGCGTTGGCCGAGGCGAGGGGGCTATCTTCACGAAACAATCCAGCAACTCCTTGACGCCAAAATTGTTAAGCGCTGAACCAAAAAATACCGGAGCCACCTCGGCCTGTAGATAATCATCATGAATGAAAGCGGGATATACACCTTCAACTAACGACAAATCTTCGCGTAGCTGATCTGCGTCAGCCTGCCCCACATGTTGCTCGAGCTGATTGCTATTGATGTCAATGCTAATTTTATCTGTAACCCTTTGCTTGTTGGGAGTAAATAGGTCAAGACTTTCTTCGAAGATATTATAAACACCCTTAAACCGGGCACCCTGATTGATAGGCCACGAGAGGGGACGTACCTTAATTTGAAGTTCTTGTTCCAACTCGTCAAGGAGATCAAACGGGTTTTTACCCTCACGGTCCATCTTATTGATATAGACTATAACCGGGGTCTTGCGCATCCGGCAGACTTCCATGAGGCGGCGTGTCTGAGTTTCCACACCTTTGGCACCATCAATAACTATAATAGCAGAGTCTACGGCAGTGAGCGTGCGGAAGGTGTCTTCAGCAAAATCTTGGTGACCGGGTGTATCAAGGATGTTTATCTTATAGCCATTGTAGTCAAACTCCATCACAGAGGTAGTCACACTGATGCCGCGCTGTTTCTCTATCTCCATCCAGTCGGAGGTGGCAGTCTTCTTAATCTTATTGCTCTTCACCGCGCCTGCCACCTGTATCTGCCCTCCGAAAAGTAGCAGCTTCTCAGTCAGTGTAGTCTTACCAGCATCGGGGTGTGAAATAATGGCAAAGGTGCGGCGGCGTGTGATTTCTTGGTTCATGAATAATAGGAGTGTGGGAGAGTATAATGTGTTAGTAGTGGATGTGATTAAAGTAGAGGCTTACAGGTCTCTATATGTGTTTCATGCACGTCTTCAGTGAGTCAAGCCACCAGGGTATCTCAAGATTATATGTCTCAATAATCTTGTGCTTGTCCAGAACCGAATAATGAGGGCGCTTCGCCGGGGTAGGGTATCCCTCGGTATTTATCGCATTCACTTTGCAGTCGCGGATGCCCCCCAATTGATGTATGGCGCAAGCAAAATCATACCATGAGCAGGCGCCTTGATTTGTATAGTGGTAAACCCCGGGCACTATTCCCTGCTTTATAATAGTAAGAATGGCCGATGCCAGGTCACGAGCATAAGTGGGTGTACCAATCTGGTCGGCAATTACATTCAGTTCCTTACGCTCTTTACCTAATCGGAGCATGGTTTTAACGAAATTGTTACCATAGGTAGAATATAACCATGCTGTACGAATGACCATTGACCCGGGACATCCACGTATGACAGCCTCCTCACCTGCAAGTTTCGTACGACCATAGACAGTGATAGGATTAGTAGCATCATTCTCACTGTATGGGCGGTGAGCAATGCCATCAAAGACGTAGTCAGTTGAAATTTGTATCATGGTCGCTCCTGCATTGCCCGCCGCCTCGGCGAGATACCCAGGTGCAATGTAATTGAGCTGTTCACACAACGCTACGTTACTTTCTGCCTTATCAACAGCTGTGTATGCTGCACAATTGACAACCACAGCGATGTGATGGCGTTCGAAGAACGTGTAGACGGCTCCGCTGTCGCAAATATCTAACTCCTCTTTGTCTGTAAATAGGAAGGAGTACGAAGTGTCGAAGTTGTGGCTGAGTTCACGTATCTCATTGCCTAATTGACCATTGCAGCCTGTGACTAAGATATGCTTCATAGTAATCTAAAGGGGAGGGGGAGAAGACGGATATGACGCCAAGTCAGATATATTTGTAGTGGGGAAGGGGAGAAGCTCGCAGGGAAGAGATGAACATTGGGCAAATTACACAGTCTGTCCTTGGCTAAGTGCCTTGTCAGAGAGTAAATACAACCACTTCAGTAGAGTGCTCATCGCGTCCTGCGTCTCTGGAGAAATGGGTTTGCCTTTCATCATGAGTAAACGCACACCATAGACAAGTTCTAAGGCAGTGGCTACCTCACTATTCTCCGATGCCTGCGAGTGAGAGGGTGTGAGGGTAACGGCGGTCTCTTGCTTTGCTCGTCTCATCGCTCTTAGCTCAACGATTAAGGGAAGTGCTTGCTTATAAGTGGTATCGTAAATATCAGAAGATGGGGGTAATTCAAGAGCGTGTTGCGCATTTTCCAAAGATTTGAGAACATGGAGACTTGCAGTTGTATGTCCTTTCAACATAACACCTTCAGCCTTCATGATGTCTATCTGCATCTGATACCAACGCTGCATAGCTTCTTTCCTCTCTGGTGAGACACCATCGATGCGTTCTATGTAATGAGAGGATATATCAGATATATTTGCCTTGTAAGCTCTAATTAAGTCTTCTACTTGCCATAAGTAGAGCAAATACTCGGCCAGGTTTTTATGTTTAAGTTGCTCGGCAATAATCATATCAACTATCTTCAGATGGGTTAATAGAGTGACAAGTTGAACAGTGTCATTGCCGCGTAGACAATGGAACAAACTAGTACAACAATACCTATCGTACGGTTGAGAATGAGGATGCCCTTTAAGCTAAAATTCTTCTTCATTCTGTTGATGATATAGGTAAGCCCTAACCACCATAACATAGCTCCAGCCACAATGGACAAATACCCTACACACTGGCCAAACCAGTGACCGGGTATCACAAACGTCAACATGTTAAATAGAGCGATGAAGAGAAGGATTATGAGAGGATTGCTCAGAGTGACTAAAAAGGCTGTGGTGAAATTATGAATTAGGGAGCCTTTATTCGTTGATGATGGACGAAGACTTTTACGTGGATCGGTGCGATACATATATATACCAAACACCAATAGCATGAGGCTGCCTGCCAGTTTGAGCCAAAAGAGGTTCTCTTTCTGATCAATGAAATCCATTACAAATGACATACCGAGGCCTGTCATCAGCGCATAGATTATATCACTCAGTGCCGCACCGGCTCCGGTTACTATGCCATAGGCTCTTCCTTTGTTTAGCGTTCGCTGGATACACAATATGCCTACCGGCCCCATTGGGGCAGAAGCAATAATGCCCACCAATAGCCCCTTGATGATAAGGAGCATAGGGCTTGCGAACTCCGCAAATATGTGGTCAATCTGATTCATTTCTTCTCTTCCTGGATGTAGCGGAATTAGGAAGGAGAGCGTCCTCTCCCGTAATAGGGAAAAACCGCATCTGCCGCAGTATTTGCTGCTGCCTCTTTCGCACATGCGATGTGGGGCGTAGCGAACTATAACGCAAGGGGTTGGGCAACGTGGCTGCTATCAGGGCGCAATCACCACGATGCAAGTCACGTGCCCTGCAACCAAAGTGAAGCTTTGCCACAGCTTCAGCTCCATATATGTTTGGCCCCATTTCGATACTGTTGAGGTATACCTCCATGATTCTCTCCTTTGACCAGAAGAGTTCTATCAGTACAGTGAAATATGCCTCGAGGCCCTTACGAAGCCATGTGCGGGATGGCAGAAGAAACACATTCTTGGCAGTTTGTTGGCTTATTGTGCTCGCGCCTCGTACTTGACCTCCGCTTGCATTGTGCCGTGCAGCACTTTCTATCGCTTCGAAGTCAAAGCCCTGATGGGTCATAAACTTCTGGTCTTCAGAGGCTATAACTGCTACAGGTAGATAAGGGCTCATCTCTTCTAGCTGAACCCATTGGTGATGTATCTTAAAGGATTCTCCTGCTGACAGTGCTTCCATGCCCCTAAGTATCATTAAAGGGGTATAGTAGACCGGTAGCCAGCGAAAGGCTATGACAAATACTATGCTCAAGCCAACGCATAATCCAGTCGTCCAGGCTATTGCACGTAGCGCCCTCTTTACCATGAGCGAGCTTTATATTCGAACTATCTCCCTATTCTTCACACGTAGGCTCACTATGAGCTGGTGTAGAGGAAGGGAGAGAGTTGTCAACTTAGAAAGGGAGGTCGTCTTTAATGTCCTCGTTCTCTGAGATGGGGGCGGTAATCTCTGTAGTAGGAGTAGTGGGGGTGGCGGGTGCAGCGGGTATGGCATTACTTGTACGGTCCACTCGCCATGCGCGGATGTCATTATACCAACGGCCATTATACTCACGGGCGTCAATGTCAAACGATACCGTCACTTCTTCACCCACTTCAAGATGAAACTCCCGCAGGCGATCTTCACCAAACACGGAGAACATACATTTCTTGGGGTATTGGTCGTGGGTCTCTATGACAAACTCTTGCATCTTCCAAGGGTTACCTGTACGATTGGAGATACCGCCACGCGGTTCTTGGGCTACGATTATTCTACCTGTAATTTCCATAAAATGTTGGGGATATGATTAGATTATTATGTGAATGCCATTTAAGTAGGTGATAACACAAGGGCAAATATACAATGTTTTTATCAAAATAGGGCGAGCCCATCTCCTGTTTGTCTAAGAGCAGAAATGAAGGACATGGTTGGAGACGAATGATGTATCATGGCTGCTCGTCTTTTAGTCGTGCGAGGGGGTAGGGGAGTACGTCACCCATTCATGGAGAGTAAGAACTCTGTATTGTCCTTTGTCTCTTCGATACGTTTCTTTACGTCGGCCATAGCCTCCATTGGGCTCATCTCAGATAGATACCCGCGCAGTATCCACATACGTCGCAGCGTGTTGTCATCCAGAAGTAGGTCGTCGCGGCGAGTGGAGGAGGCGGTCAAGTTAATGGCGGGGAACAACCGTTTGTTAGCCAACGTTCTATCAAGCTGTAGTTCCATATTTCCTGTACCCTTGAATTCCTCAAAGATTACCTCATCCATCTTGGATCCGGTATCGATGAGAGCTGTGGCTATGATGGTCAGCGAACCGCCCCCTTCAATTTGGCGTGCAGCACCGAAGAAGCGCTTAGGTTTCTGCAAGGCGGTAGCGTCGACGCCACCAGAGAGAATTCGCCCTGAGGTGGGAGCTACAGCGTTATATGCGCGTGCCAAACGGGTGATAGAGTCCAAGAAGATGACCACATCGTGGCCGCATTCAACCATTCGCTTGGCCTTGTCAAGCACGATGCCGGCAATCTTCACATGGCGAGAAGGGGGTTCGTCAAAGGTTGAAGCTATTACCTCTGCCTTTACTGTGCGCATCATATCAGTTACTTCTTCCGGACGTTCGTCTATCAAAAGCATCATCAGATAGGTGTCAGGGTGATTTCGAGCAATGGCATTGGCAATGTCTTTCATCAAGATGGTTTTACCCGTCTTAGGCTGTGCCACAATCAATGCTCTCTGTCCCTTTCCTATGGGCGTAAACAGGTCAACAATCCTGCATGAGACATTGGCGTTATTGTCTGTGAGACAGAATTTCTTATCTGGGAATAGCGGTGTGAGATCTTCAAAGGATATGCGATCGCGTATCAGCTGTGGATCTTGCCCATTAATGCGAATGACAGTCTGCAAAGTAAAGAACTTCTCATCACCCATGGGAACTTTTACATCACCTTCTACCACGTCGCCCTGCTTCAGCCCATAACGTCTAATTTGTGCAGGTGTCACGTATATATCATCAGGCGATGCCATATAATTATAGTCGGACGAACGTAAGAAACCATAGCCCTCCGGCACAATCTCCAGAACGCCGCGACCATCAAGCAGCATGTCACGTTCTTCCACTTCGTTCGTGCGGTCACTTATCGCTTCGGCCGGACGTGATAGAATCGGGTCATCCTTAAAGCGATGGAACTTTATTCGTCCAGTCTCTTCTATGCCGGTATATATATCACCACCACTATATTGGTTGCAGTCCATACCCACATCGGCTACATCTTCCAGCACGATGAAATCTTCTTCGTCCCATGGTCCACTTTCACCCACAGGCTGAGAAACCTGAAGACTATTATCTTCAGAGCTTTCAGTATGTGATTCCTCTTCTATGTCTGGCTCTGACTGCTCATCCTCAGCTGCTTTCTGTAACATGGCAGACTCTACATCCGAAGTAATCACATCAGACGTAGTGGGACTTGGTTCTGCGAGTGTGGTCGGCGAGGCCGCTGCTTGCGCACGTAAGGCCAGCTCTGCTTTCGAGGGACGTCCACGTTTACGTTTAGGAGGAGTCTGTGCCTCTGCTTCACTGACTGCCTGCGCATCTAATATCTTGTATACCAGGTCCTCATTACTGAGAGCCTCACCATCAATAATTCCAGCCACTTGTGATATTACGAGGAGGTCTTCTCGGGACTTCTCAAGCAATTGCTCTTTCGTAAAAACCGACATATAATTAATTTATAACTATAGAAAGCGTTTAGTAGAATACCCCCTCTACTTACGTAGTCTGAACAGGCTACTGCCATTGGCTATTACAATATGACCAAAAGGGTGGGGAGGTGGGTAATATATAGTATAAGGAATATGATAAACCGTGAACTAAAAATGTTCTTACTATGGGGATGAAAATACACATTCTAAGAGACGCCTGGCATATAAACACTATATCAGTAAAGGCAGCGCCTATTGGGCATTCCCCGATTTATCGGCCGCAAAAATACACATTTCTTTTTGGCTCGCCAAATCGAAATCAAAATTATCTACCATATGCAAGCCCCCAATTTTGCATCTCAAGAAAAAGGAGTAGTTTTGCCAATGAATAGCAGTTATCCCAATTATCGTAAGGCTTATGCCACACTACGAAGACGATAGGATAACTGCCTTTCCCATTTGTTAGTCATGACGCTTACCATATACTCAATTAGTTGCTTCTATATTAAACATAACACTGATTATATTTAGAGTCGTACTTGAAATAATCGAAGAGATAGTATGGAGTATAAAGCAGGAATGCTAAACCCAACTGCCGACTTTGAGTTGAAGAATAAATCGCAGAGGAGTATCAGTGATTTGAATCTATAGCATGGGACATCGCATGGTGTTGCAATGAAAAAAACTGATAAAACTATTTACGCCAACCTACATGTACATGTAGAAAAAACTCCAAGCATTCTAGAAATTTCTGGAATGCTTGGAGTTTTTTCAAAACACTATCCCATCACAGAACAGTATCTAGGTTGACTAGTTGATAATGCCCCTCATACTGCCCAATTATACGTCTGTGCTCTAAATCGACCGATGCCGGAATGTGACCGCAGACATTTAGGAGATCTATATCTTAGACGAATATGATGATTGGGGGCTCAGGCTCGTACTCGAAGAGGATGCTACTTTTGGTGAAGTGTGTAGTCAAATGAGGTCGGAATTTCTGTGAGAGGCTTCTAAAATTCGCGTAGAGGATATGGCATCACCGAAAAAAAATATATCTTTGCGCCGTTAAAAGAGGGAAGCCCCCTCTCCCACTCTACAGCATCCTTTTCATTCGCTCCATCCAGTTGATAACTCGTTGAGAGTAAAAGGTTAGTATAAACACATATCATTACACGTAAAATATGCGCGAGAACAAAGTGCAGACAGGACGCATCACACAGATTATCGGCCCGGTGGTTGACGTTGCCTTCGAAACCGCAGGTTTGCCACCTGCAGAGGTTTTGCCACGTATTCATGATGCTCTCATTGTGGTACATCCCGATGGACGTGCCATCACGCTTGAAGTGCAGCAGCACATTGGCGAGGATACCGTACGTACAGTGGCAATGGACAACACAGATGGTTTAAGCCGTGGCCTTTCAGTCAATGCGACCGGGGCTCCGATTTCCATGCCCACAGGCAATCATATCAAGGGCCGCATGATGAATGTGACTGGTGAGGCTATTGATGGTCTGCGCCCACTTAATCGTTCCACCGGTCTCTATCCCATACATCGCGAGCCACCACGCTTTGAGGATCTCAAGACCACAAGTGAAGTTCTATTTACCGGTATCAAGGTAATTGACCTTCTTGAGCCTTATGCCAAAGGTGGCAAGATTGGTCTGTTTGGTGGTGCAGGTGTGGGAAAGACCGTGCTCATCATGGAGCTCATTAACAATATTGCCAAGGGGCACGACGGCTTTTCTGTCTTTGCGGGTGTCGGAGAACGTACGCGTGAAGGCAATGACCTCTTGCGCGAGATGATAGAAAGTGGCGTCGTACGCTACGGCAAGGCATTCGAAGAAGCCATGGAGCGCGGAGAATGGGATCTTACCAAAGTAGACTATGAAGAAATGGCCCGTAGCCAGGCCACCCTCGTATATGGACAGATGAATGAGCCCCCCGGTGCCCGTGCTTCAGTGGCACTTTCCGGCCTGTCCATCGCAGAAAGTTTCCGCGACTCAGGGGCGGCAGAAGGTAGAGCCACCGATATCCTTTTCTTCATTGACAATATCTTCCGCTTTACCCAGGCCGGTTCCGAGGTATCTGCCCTTATGGGCCGCATGCCCTCGGCAGTAGGTTACCAACCAACCTTGGCCAGTGAGATGGGGGCCATGCAGGAACGTATTACCTCTACCAAGAATGGCTCCATCACCTCTATACAGGCTGTATATGTGCCTGCAGACGACCTTACAGACCCAGCACCCGCAACCACCTTTACACACCTTGATGCCACCACTGTGCTGAGCCGTAAAATCACGGAGCTGGGCATTTATCCTGCAGTAGACCCTCTGGAGTCAACTTCACGCATTCTCGACCCTGCCATCATTGGTGAGGATCATTACCGTTGTGCCCAACGCGTTAAACAGATACTACAGAAATACAAAGAGTTACAAGACATCATTGCCATTCTCGGCATGGACGAGCTGTCAGATGAAGATAAACTCACTGTAGGGCGAGCACGCCGCGTTCAGCGCTTCTTGAGTCAGCCGTTTACTGTAGCTGAGAAATTTACCGGAGTGCCCGGCGTTATGGTGCCCATAGATGAAGTAATACGAGGCTTTAATATGATCATTGACGGCGAAGTTGATTACCTGCCCGAGCAAGCCTTCCTCAATGTGGGTACGATAGACGAAGCTATTGCGAAGGGTCAGAAATTGTTGGCACAGGCCTAAACAAGCAGTTAGCCTGTCATTGTAAAACATTAAATATACTCATATAATCAAGTGCATCTTTCAGTTGTAACCCCCGAGAACGTCCTCTTCCAAGGTGAAGCTTCTATCGTTAGGTTACCTGGCGAGGCAGGACGATTTGAGATCCTTCAAGGCCATGCTCCCTTACTCTCCACCCTGACGGCAGGCAGAGTGAGCGCAACCGTTCCGGAGGCTGAGGATTTCGAGATAGACATTGAGGGCGGATTTGTGGAAGTGAGTAATGGGGATATTTCCCTTTGCATTATCGCAGTTCCCAAACATCCTTGATTTCATCTAAGGCTGTTGCTCTCTATGCAAGTGAAAAATATCATACTTCCGGCTCTGCTGTATGCGTTGGCTGCACCTGTCCTATTCTTTACAGAATCATACTTCACAGGATACGCGGAGTCTGTAGTCCAGATACCATACCTCACGTTGATAGCCACGGGCTTCTTTGCACTGTCACTCCTGCAGAATGCGCTTATGAGAGCTATTCGTCCTCAAGGTCAACAGGTCGTGACATACTGGTTGAGCATACGCTTGAGCTATGCTGGGATTACACTCTTGCTATTCGTCCTATATGCCACACTCGTGAGACAGCAACTTCTCTTGTTCACCTTCAATCTCATGGTCTACTACCTCCTTCAACTTGTACTCTCCACAATGTTGTATCATGCCCCGAAGGTTACCAAGCATTCATAGATACAAACTCCCCTACTCTACCATGCTACACAGCCGCTATCTACACCTTATCCTCCTATTTATACTCTCCATTTCTACGCATACTTCCTTGATGGCATCCCCAGCCGTACAGGAAGAAGAGGGCGTAAATGTGAAGGAAGTAGTGCTGGGGCACCTGAGCGATGCCTACGAGTGGCATATCCTGACATGGAATGGCCGCCATGTCTCTATTCCCTTACCTGTCATTGTGAGAGGGCATGAGGGACAGTGGCATTGCTTCAGTTCAGCCCGTTTCCATGAAGCCGAAGACCATAAGGTTAATGGCTTCTACATTGATAATGAGAGAAATGGAAAGATTTACGAAAGTGTTCCTGATGGTACGACTATTCGACCTCTTGACCTGAGTATCACGAAGAATGTGGTACAGTTATGGATTGTCGTCATTCTTATGATTAGCATCTTTACCTGTACGGCCCGCTGGTATAAGCATAAGAAACCGGAAGACGAAGCTCCCGGAGGATTTGTAGGTATGATGGAGATGTTGGTGATGAGCTTACAGGATGACCTCATTCGGCCTTCCGTAGGTGAAGCACACTACCGCAAGTATTCCCCCTTCCTGCTCACAGCCTTCTTCTTTATCTTTATCACAAACTTGCTGGGCCTAATCCCCATATTCCCTGGAGGCGCTAACATTACAGGTAACATCAATATTACCTTCTTCCTAGCCATTTGTACATTCTTGATGATAAACCTATTTGGCAACAAAGAATATTGGAAAGAAATATTTTGGCCCCCTGTACCTACGTGGCTTAAAGTGCCGGTACCGATGATGCCTGTCATAGAACTTTTTGGTATCTTCACCAAGCCATTTGCCCTCATGGTGCGTCTCTTTGCCAACATGATGGCAGGCCATGCCATCATACTTTCCATCACCTGCATCATCTTCATTACCTCACAGGTGGGGGTGGCAATAGGTGCTCCGATGAGTGTAGCCAGTCTTGTTATGATGATATTCATGAATGCCCTGGAACTATTGGTGGCCTTCATACAGGCTTACGTCTTTACGATGCTGAGCGCTGTGTTCATAGGCATGGCCCACCCTGCTCATCATGAGTAATGGGATAAATTATTTTCCCCATCACCTCGAACGATATTATAATCTATCCACTACATCAATAAATCAATCACATCGTCATGTTAGTATTACTCGCATTATTAGAAGCAGCTGGCATCGCTAAGGTCGGCGTAGGTTTAGGCGCAGGTATCGCAGCCATTGGTGCCGGTATTGGCATTGGCCGAATTGGTAGCTCTGCCATGGAGTCAATAGCTCGTCAGCCCGAAGCTACAAGCGACATCCGTTCCAATATGATTGTTATCGCTGCACTCATTGAAGGCGTTGCTCTTTTCGCTGTCATTGTCTGCCTCCTTTGCCTGTTCATCTAAAACGTCTCACATTGCGGTACATGGCTTCCACCTACTGAACCGTAGGTTATAGGAAGTCATGTACACGCCCAACCTTTGTATCTATGCTGTCCATAAATCTGCCATCCATATTAACACCCGACGCTGGCCTGTTATTCTGGATGCTATTGGCTTTCCTCGTCGTTTTCTTCTTCGTGGCCAAGTATGGCTTCCCCGCCATCATAAATATGGTAGACGAACGCAAGAAGTACATTGATCAGGCCCTTGCCAAGGCGCATGAGGCTAATGAGAAGCTTATGGGCATACAACAAGAAAGCCAGCAACTCATCAAGCAAGCCCGTCAGGAACAAGCTGACATTATCAGGCAAGCACAAGAAACAGCGAAAGGCATCATTCAACAGGCTTCCGTCAAAGCACAGGAAGAAGGAGCTGCCCGTCTGAAAGATGTACAGCAACAAATAATGGCCGAGAAAGAAAATGCCCTTCGCGAGATACGTCAAACTGTAGCCACACTCTCTGTCAAGATTGCAGAGAAGGTGATACAGAAAGAACTATCCTCTCAAGAGGCACATCAAGTCTTTATCACAAAGCTTGTAGACGAAGCTTTGGACGAAAAAGACAAGTAGCCTCAAACCCTCCTCTACGGCCTATCACCTCACACATATAAACTATACACCCATGATTGCCGGTATCGTCTCCATGAGGTACGCTAAAGCCCTCTTCGCCTTTGCACAGGCAAACAACGAAGCCTCAAAAGTATATTCTGAAATGATCCAGGTAAGCAACACATTTGAACAGCTACCTGCATTTAAGAGTATGCTCCAAAACCCTGTGCTTTCAGATGATAAAAAGGTTAATCTAATTGTTAAAGCGGGCAGTATAGATGACACCCCGACACTCAGCCTTCGACGCTTTGCAGATTTGCTGGCTCGAAAACAGAGGATCAACAGCTTGCAAAGCATCGCTCTTACCTTTGGAGACCTATATCGTGAAGATAAGGGTATCATTCGCGGGAAACTCACTCTACCGGTTGCGACGGAAAAGCACATCACCGCAAAGCTCCAGCAATGGATTGAGAAAAGAACGCAGACCAAGGTTGACTTTGAAGTCTGCATAGACCCCGAGATTGAAGGAGGATTTATCATAGAATATGACACATACCGTCTGGATGTAAGTGTTCGAAGCAAACTCAATTATATTAAAAGAGCACTGACGTCATAGGACTCTCTATATCCCTTGCCCAGGGAACTAATATTAGCAATAGCCACCCACTTTGTAATGAGGGTACTGATTGCATCCATAATTTCATAGAATATCTACTCAACAGAATAACATATGTCTGACATCATTAAGCCTACCGAAGTAAGTGAAATCCTCTTCCGCGAACTGCAGGAAACTGGCCTTGAAGCCAAATTAGAAGAAGTAGGTGTCGTCCTCTCCATCGGTGACGGTGTAGCCCATATACACGGATTGACAAATGTCACTGAGAATGAACTCATAGAGTTTGATAATGGTACTATGGCCGTGGCTATGAACCTTGAAGAGGACAACGTAGGTGCTGTTCTTTTAGGTTCCTCCGAGGGCATAAAAGAAGGACAGCGCGTCAAGCGTACATGTAAGGTGGCATCTATTGAGGTCACAGAAGAAATGTTGGGACGCGTGATAGACCCCCTTGGCAATCCCATTGACGGAGGTAAGCCCATCACAGGGAAGAAATACCTCATGCCACTTGACCGCAAGGCCCCGGGCGTTATATATCGTCAACCAGTAACTCAGTCATTACAGACCGGCCTCAAGAGCGTAGACTCAATGATACCTATCGGAAGAGGCCAACGTGAGCTAATCATCGGTGACCGTCAGACAGGTAAGACTGCCATTGCCATCGATACCATCATCAACCAAAAAGATAGTTTCAAGAAAGGCGATCCGGTCTATTGTATCTATGTGGCCATCGGACAGAAAGCATCTACTGTGGCATCTATCGTAGGTACACTTAAAAGTGCCGGTGCACTTGACTATACTATCGTGGTCAGCGCGACAGCTGGTACTCCTGCAGCGATGCAATACTATGCACCCTTTGCCGGTGCAGCAATTGGGGAGTTCTTCCGTGACAGAGGAAAACATGCACTGGTCGTATATGACGACCTGTCAAAACAAGCAGTGGCATACCGTGAGGTGTCACTCATCTTACGACGTCCTTCCGGCCGCGAGGCATATCCGGGTGATGTATTCTATCTTCATTCACGTCTGCTTGAACGTGCTGCTAAAATCAATAACCAACAGGAGGTTGCAGAGCAGATGAATGACCTCCCTGCCTCCTTAAAGGATGAAGTTAAAGGTGGCGGTTCGTTGACTGCTTTACCTATCATTGAAACACAGGCTGGCGACGTTTCAGCCTATATACCTACCAACGTTATCTCCATTACTGATGGTCAGATATATTTGGACACCAATCTATTTAATCAAGGTTTCAGACCGGCTATTGATGTCGGTATTTCTGTAAGCCGTGTAGGTGGTTCAGCCCAGATTAAGAGCATGAAGAAGGTGGCTGGAACACTCAAAATCGACCAGGCTCAGTATCGTGAACTCGAAGCTTTCGCAAAGTTTGCCTCTGACATGGATGCCGTTACCGCTATGACCATTGACCGCGGACGCAAGAATAACCAGCTCCTTATCCAAGCACAGTACAGCCCGATGCCGGTAGCAGAGCAGGTTGCCATTCTTTACTGCGGCACTCGAGGCTTGTTAAAGAATGTCCCCTTGGATAAAGTCACTGACTTCCAGGAGAAATTCCTCGACATAATGCGCTGCCAATATGCTGATGCCGTGTTGACACCACTATCAGAAGGAATTCTCTCTGACGAGGTTGCTTCACTCATTGAGACTGTTGCAGCTAATGTTGCTGGTCAATACGCTGCCTAATTATCCCACTCATTGTATCCATAATACAAGAGGTATACAGTGACCGAAAAGTTATTTGCCTGCCACCTATTAAGGCAGGTTAGATAACGCTACTAAAACTCATACATTGTCCCATGGCTTCACTCAAAGAAGTTAAGAACAGAATAGCCTCCGTCAAAAACACCCGTAAAATTACGAGTGCCATGAAGATGGTGGCATCATCCAAACTACATCATGCATGTTTGGCCATTGAGCGAATGCGCCCCTACGAATCTCAACTGAAGCAGATTTTACAGCGATTTATCGTGGCCTCAGAAGGACAGATATATACCCCCTTCGCCCAGCAACGGGAGGTAAAGAATGTGGCGCTCGTTCTTATCACCTCCAACTCTTCCTTGTGTGGGGCCTTCAATAGCAATGCCATCAAAGCTTTTCACAAAAAGATTGAATCATATAGGGAGCATCATATTCATATCCCTACTGTTGTAGCCATAGGAAAGAAGGCAGCTGAAGCTGTGAGGAAGGCCGGTTTTAAGGACGTGATAGACAATGCCACACTCTTAGAACATCCCTCCTATGCGGCAGCAGCTGACATTGCCTCTTCACTCATGATGGCATACACTGCGCAATCAATAGACAAGGTAGATTTAATCTATCATCATTTCAAAAGTGCGAGTTCTCAGATACTTCAACAGGACGTTTATCTGCCCTTGGACTTAAGTAAACATCATAGGCAAGAGAATGATGCTTCCAGCAACCACACACTTGATTATATCATAGAGCCTAATGCTCAGACTATAGCTAAGAAACTTATTCCGCTGTCGCTTCATCTTTCTCTCTTCACTGCTGTCTTGGATAGTGTTGCCAGTGAACACGCAGCACGTGTTATTGCCATGCAAACGGCTACCGATAATGCGGATGATTTGCTCCAAGAACTAAATCTTACCTACAACAAGACAAGACAGCAGGCTATTACAGCTGAACTGCTTGACATTGTGGGTGGTAGTATGAAATAACCTAACTATCTTGAACTGGTCATGAGGCTCTATACACTTCTCTTATTTATACTTTTCTCACTTACGGTATCGACAGATATTGAGGCTAAGTCCAAGAAAGATAAGGGTGTCTATATCTTTACGTGTGGTGAAAGTTTGAACGACTCTACATCCTATGTCTCAGGTATATTTTTCTTCCCCCAATTGAAGGTAAATAAGAAAACTCATTATTTGGAACAAAGTCCAGTATTCTCTGAGCAATTTAGGCATTACCTTCAGAATACTTATAATGACCATTTTGCGTGTGTGACATTCAGTAACACCAAGAAAGCAAAATTAGAAAAGCAATTATTGAAACTACGCCGTCACCACGAGAAGAGAATTAAGGGAAACCTCCCATCAAAGTTAGTTGATATCCCAGCTGATAATTTTAAGCTGACCTATACATCTCCTACAGAATAGTCATACTCTTACATAATTGACCGTGGTCTATACATATCCTATTTAGGTTGATAAGCTGCTGCTCCCCCCGACTCAACTCATGACATACGACTCTTTGAAATTCTGCGTTGCAGATCTCTATTTTGAATTAGAATCGAGAGATCTTCCTGCATTGAAGTCTCTGATTCCATCATATGCCGGTTTCCACGTGGCAGATATACCGTCGCCTAACTACCCTATTTTTAAAGCCACTATTGATAATCAATTAGTTGATTGTCTACCCGAGGGTGAAGAACTTGGACAGTTTGACAGTTGTGGCACCAACCATGGTGTATATAGACTGCCTGAAATAGATGGTGGTGGCTACAAGATTGTTATTTCCAATTATGAAAAGAAAAAGGCTGCCGCTATGAGAACAAATGGGGATTTCAGCAAGATTGAAATTTCCCCTTTCGGTAGTTACGCTGAACAGCTATTTGGGCTGGGGAATGCCTTAATGATAGCCTATGCCTTTTCTGCGGCTTACTATGGCACACTTCTCATTCATGCCTCCGTCATCAGAAATAATAATCGTGGTTATCTGTTCTTAGGTAAGAGTGGGACGGGCAAGAGTACCCATTCTAAGCTGTGGCTCACCCACATACCAGGATCAGATCTACTCAATGATGACAATCCTGCTATACGTGTCTTGTCTGATGACCTGGTTAAAGTCTATGGTACACCATGGAGTGGTAAGACACCATGCTACAGAAATCTGAGTGTGCCCATCGGCGCGTTTGTTAGACTGGAGCAATACCCTGCTAATATCATTGAGAAAGAGCGTCCGATACAGTCGTATTCTAGTATACTATCTTCAGTGTCGTCTATGATATGGGACAAACCGTCCTACCAGCACATCTTGTCAACCACAGAGAAGGTGGTACGTAATGTCTCTACATTCTACCTGAAATGTAAGCCCGATCAAGAAGCCGCTGAGCTTAGTTTTAAAACTATCACTGCCTGACGTTCCCTAAATATCTTTGATACTACTATCATCCTGCGCATGCAAACCAAGAGGAAAGAGATACCCAACAAAATTCTAATTGAGAAGGTTGCTGAGGCCCTTGCAAATGGTCATACTGCAACTCTAAGAGTTAGGGGGTATAGTATGCGTCCTTTCTTGGAGACCGACAGAGATATAGTCAAACTTAAAAGTCCTGCATGTCCGGGTTTAATTAAGGTAGGCGACGCCGTATTGGGTAGACTTCCCAATGATATATATGTGCTTCATCGGGTAATTAGGCGTGATGGCAATAAGCTTATTCTGATGGGGGATGGCAACATTTATAGTACCGAGACATTATTTGATACCGATGTGATAGGTGTGGTCACAGCCTTCTATCGCAAAGGACGCTCCGTGCCAGACCTTGTAACGGGTCTTAAATGGCGAGTATATTCTGCCATTTGGATGAAGTTGAAGCCTCTCCGAAGAATACTCTTAGGCGTATATAGAAGGCAGCCATGGCGTCTATAGTATTTGATGGCTAGTTTAATATGTTTGTATATATATAAGCTACAGATAGATACTCAATGTTATTATATTGCATAAGTTATGAAGATTATATCAGGCTTTGAGCTACACGACGTATTTGA
>CAMAMB010000005.1 GCA_945836755.1 uncultured Bacteroidales bacterium | reverse complement strand
TGTACATCCAGGAAAAACTACATGTACATCCAGAAAAAACTACATGTACATCCAGAAAAAACTACATGTACATCCCGTGATGACGCCATCCCGCCCCCTCCCGGCAGCGCACGTGGCCGGCGCCCCGGACAGAGAGGGAATGGCGACGGGCAGGGCGACACACTATTTTTAACACCACGGGAGCGCCGCGCCTCGCCCGAAGTAAGTAACTTCGCCGCGTAGGCAGTCCCGCCGGCAGGCCATAGGCAGCCCACATCGCCAGGCAGCGGCGACAGGTCGCAGAGGCGCGCCCAGCCCCTGCCCCACTCATCCCAACAGACACGTCATGAAAAAGTTAGCCAACTACATCAAACGCATCGAGATAAGCAGCCTGTGGAGCGGCCACAAGCACATAGTCTGGGAACTGCGGCCCGACGTCAATGTGCTCAGCGGGCGCAACGGCGAAGGCAAGTCCACCATTCTCAACAAGATGGTCCACCACCTGCGCCACCTTCCCCCCACGGGCCAACTCACGGGCAACGAGTCGATGGGCGTCAAGGTGGAATTTTCACCCGCCGACGCCACCGGCATACGCTACGACGTGCTGCGCAGCTTCGACCGCAAGATGGTGCTGACCGAGACGGGCAACCTCCTGGAAGACGCACGCATAGTCACCGAGCTCGACTGGCAACTCTTTCATGTACAGCGCCGCTACCTCGACTACCAGGTCAACGTGGGCAACCGCATGATCGAGCTGCTGACAAGCGGCCGCCCCGACGCCCGCGAGCAGGCCACCGCAGCGGCAGAGATGAAACAGCGCTTCCTCGACATGGTCGACGAACTCTTCGCCGAGACCGGCAAGAAGATAGACCGACAGAGCAACGAGCTGGCCTTCATGCAGTACGGTGAACGCCTATCGCCCTACCTGCTCTCAAGCGGAGAGAAGCAAATGCTGCTCATCCTGCTGACCGTGCTGACCGAGGACCATCTGCCCTACATCATCTTCATGGACGAGCCGGAGGCAAGCCTCCACTTCGAATGGCAGAAGAGGCTCATCTCGCTCATACGCGAACTCAACCCCAACGCACAGGTGCTGCTCACCACCCACTCGCCGGCCCTCATCATGGACGGATGGAGCGACGCCGTGACGGCTGTGAGCGACATCACCGTATAGCCCCACACCCGCACCCACCGCCACCGCCTCAAACGCCCACGCCATGAAACTGGTCAACCATCTCAACTCAAGCTACATCGACGCCATGAACCGCCTCGGCGGCAAACGCGCCCGGCGACGCGTGGTGGCCTACGTGGAAAGCTACGAGGACATCAGCTTCTGGAGCCACCTGCTCAGCCGCTTGGCCACCCCGACGCTCTACTTCGAGGTCATGCTGCCCTCACGCCAGGGGCTGGCCAAGGGCAAGAAGGTGGCCTTAGCCAACGACCTCGGGCCACGGCTGGGCAACTGCATGATAGCCTGCGTCGACGCCGACTACGACTACCTCATGCAGGGCGCCACGCCCACCTCGCAGCAGGTGTGCTTCTCGCCCTACGTCTTCCATACCTACGCCTACGCCATCGAAAACCACCAATGCTACGCCCCTGCACTCAGGCAGGTGTGCGTGCAGGCTACACTCAACGACCACGACATCTTCGACTTCGAAGGCTTCCTCGCAGCCTACTCAGAGGCCATCTACCCCCTCTTCATCTGGAACGTATGGTGCTACCGCTACGGCCACTACAAACGCTTCGCCATGGCAGACTTCTACCACATAGTCCAGATGCCCGACCTCAACATCTTCCACCCCGAACGCTATCTCGAACAGCTGCGCCACCGCGTCAACGCCAAGGTGGCCCACCTCCAGCGACTATTCCCCGAAGGACGCAAAACCTACAAGCCCCTGCGCCAAGAGCTGGCCGCCCTTGGACTGACGCCCGAGACCACTTACCAGTACATGCGCGGCCACGACCTCTACGACGGCATTGTCGTGCCACTGCTCACAGCCGTCTGCCAGCTGCTGCGGGGCGAACGCGAACGCGAAATCAAGCAGCTCGCAGACCACGAGATGCAAAGGCAGAACGAGCTGGCCGGCTACCAGAACGCTGTCGTGCCCGTCGAAGAGATGCTCCGCAAACACACCGGATACGAAAGCTCGCCCCTCTACCGGCGCATAGTCGACAACCTACGCCGCCTCATCGACTCCTTGGCTCAGCAGGAGCAGACCGCCCCACCCACACCGCCGGCCGACTGACGAAGCGGCGCGCCAAAGCCGGGACCGACACACAACGATACGGCAAAGCCCCACGCGGCTGCCTTCAGCAACGAAGACAGGCCACGTGGGGCTCACTCTATGCTCGCCGGAGGGACACCTCAACGGCCGCCGTACATCTTCTCGTAATACAGCTGGTAGTCGGACCCGCTGACGGCCTCCACCCAGTCGTGGTGGTCGAGATACCACCGCACGGTCTTGACAATGCCTACCTCGAAGGGAGTGTCAGGCTGCCAGCCGAGCTCCTCGCCTATCTTGGTGGGGTCAATGCCATAGCGCTGGTCGTGGCCGAGACGGTCCTTGACGAAAGTGATGAGGTCATAGTTAATCCAGCTTATATCGGTCTGTCCGTCAGCGCCCTTGACGGGCTTCTTGAGAAGCGAGCGATATGCCGGCTCGTCGGTCATGAGCTGACGCACGGTGTCGATGATGATTTTGACGATGGTGATGTTCTGCCTCTCGTTGTGTCCGCCCACATTGTAGATGCAGCCGGGCGCTCCCTGGGTTACAACCATGTCGATGGCCTTGCAGTGGTCGTCGACATAAAGCCAGTCGCGGACATTCTCGCCCTTACCGTAGACGGGCAGTTTCTTGCTTTCAAGAATGTTGTTGATGACGAGCGGGATGAGCTTCTCGGGGAACTGATAAGGGCCATAGTTGTTGGAGCATCGCGTAATGCTCACCGGCATGTGGTAAGTGTCGCGATAGGCGCAGACGATGTGGTCTGCCGATGTCTTTGACGCACTGTAGGGCGAGTGGGGGCAAAGCGGCGTCTGCTCGGTGAAGTAGCCTGTGGGGCCGAGTGAGCCGTAGACTTCGTCGGTGCTGACCTGGTGGAAGCGCACCCCGGCGCGCCAGGTAGGATAACCCTGCTCGTCACGACCCATGACCCATGCAGTGCGGGCTGCGTCGAGCAGACACTGTGTGCCAAGTATGTTGGTCTGCAGGAAGAGCTGCGGGTTGTCGATGCTACGGTCTACGTGGCTCTCTGCGGCGAAGTTGACCACGACGTCGAAGCGGTACTCGGCGAAGAGGCTGTCGATAAGGCCGCGGTCGCATATGTCGCCCTTGACGAAGAAGCAGCGATCATTGTCTATGTCGGAGGCGATGGTGCCGAGATAGCCTGCGTAAGTCAGTAGGTCGAGCACCACCACACGCACATCGCTGTGTCTGGCGAGTATATACTTTAGGTAGTTGGCGCCGATGAAGCCGGCAGCGCCTGTAACGAGGTAAGTCTTCATGAGGCGTATATATAATATATAGTGTAAGGCAAAGATAGTGTATGGCAGGCAATGGAGCAAGTCCTGAGGCCATGGAATGTCGATTTTGGAGCAAAGAAGAGGCCCGCGCGCCCTGTCGGCGTAGTAGTGGGCTACTGATAGAGGGCGCTGACGCGGTTGGTGAGGTCGACGAAGTCGGCCACGGAGAGTTGCTCGGGGCGTTGCGTGAGAAGGGGGTCGGCGAGGAAGGTGCTGTGGTCGGGCCGGTCGAGGCCGTGACGCCGGTCGAGGTCGGCGAGCAGGGGCTTGATACTTCCGCGCATCATCTTGCGTCGCTGGTTGAAGGTGGTCTTGACTACGCGGCGCAGGAGGGCCTCGTCGCAGTCGGGCCGCTCGACGGCGTTGCGCGTCAGACGGACCACGGCACTGCGCACCTTGGGCGGCGGATTGAACACACCGGGCTCTACGGTGAAGAGATATTCCACGTCGTAGTACAGCCTGACGAGCACGGTCAGTATGCCGTAAGCCTTGCAGCCCGGAGAAGCGGCGAGGCGCTCTGCCACTTCCTTCTGTATCATGCCCGTGCAGCAGGGGATGCGGTGGCGATACTCCAACATCTTGAAGAAGATCTGGCTACTTATATTGTAGGGATAGTTGCCCGTAAGCAGGAAGGGGCTGCCCCCATAGACGCTGTCAAGGTCCATCTTCAGGAAGTCGGCTTCAATAAGCCCGTCGCCGAGGGCCGGGAAGTGCTCACGCAGGTAAGCCACACTCTCGAAGTCGAGCTCCACCACCTTGAGCGGGCGCTGCTTTTGGAGCAGGTACTGCGTCATGACGCCCATGCCGGGCCCCACTTCGAGGATGGGCAGGTCGGGCCTGCAATCCACGGTGTCGGCGATGGCCTGCGCGGTAGGCAGGTGAGTAAGAAAGTGCTGGCCAAGGAATTTTTTGGGACGTACTGAACGCATCTTAATATTTATTTCTACTTTTGCTCGTGAGAGAAGGCGCGACGCCGTGACACGTGCTGCGGTGCGTCTTCTCTCTTCGTATATATCCTACATGGCTGCAAAAATAACCAATCTTTGTTAATGAAGCGCATCGTCCTATTGATAATAAGAGTAGGCCTACCCTTGTTCTTAGGCTTCGCCATACTGTGGTGGATGTACCGCGACATGAGCGGCGCGGCCTTTACCGACTGGCTGCTCCACCGCACCCACTGGGGCTGGATGGCGGTTTCGCTGCTCCTGGGCGTAGTGCCGGGAGTGGTGCGGGCCCTTCGCTGGCAGCAGGCGCTGGCTCCGCTCGACGAGCACCCGCGGCGCAGTGTGTGCTGCGATGCCATCTTCCTCTCCTACGCTGCCAGCCTCGTCATCCCCAGGGCGGGCGAGGTGACACGCTGCGTGACGCTGAAGCGCACGGACGGCATCTCGTTCACCAAGTCGTTGGGCACGGTGGTCACCGAGCGCCTTGTAGACAGCAGCCTCATGCTCCTGTTCACGGCCTTGGCCTTTTTCAGCCAGCTGCCCGTGCTGCTGCGCTTCCTCGACACTACGGGTTTCAACCTGCGCGATGTGCTCCGCCGCTTCTCGGCCACGGGCTATTTAGTGACGGCCGTCTGTCTCGTGGCCATTGCCATACTGATGGTGCTCCTCTTCAAGCGGCTGAAGATGCTGCAAAAGGGGCGCGACATGATGCACGACGTCATAGCGGGCGTGCTCTCGCTGCGCCATGTGCGCAACCTGCCCCTCTATCTCGCCTACAGCGGGCTCATTTGGGCGGGCTACTTTCTCCACTTCTACACAGCCTTCTTCTGCTTCGACGTGACGGCTCACATCAGCCTCTCCGCGGCGTTTCTCATCTTCTGCATAGGGTCGTTTGCCGTGCTCGTGCCCACCCCCAACGGCGCCGGCCCCTGGCACTTCGCCGTCAAGACGATGCTCGTGCTCTACGGTGTGGCCGAGGCGCCCGCCATCATGTTTGCCTTGGTCGTCCACACGGTGCAGACAGCCCTCGTCATACTGCTCGGAGTGGGCGCATGGCTCCACCTGAGCCTGGCCATCAGGCCGCGCCGGCCCGCAACCTCTCCCGCCGACGCCGGGTAGCACCGACGCCCCGGCACCCCTCCTTTCACCGACTACCAATTACCTAACCCTTATACCCTTCACTACTATGAGCGAAATTGCCAACCTGCAACCGCAGGCTATATGGAAGAACTTCGAGCTGCTCACCCGTGTGCCCCGCCCCTCGGGCCATCTCGAAAAGGTGCAGCAGTTCCTCCTCGACTGGGCTGCCGAGAAAGGCGTGAGCGCCTTCAAGGACGAAGCCGGCAACATCATCATGCGCAAACCTGCCTCCCCCGGCATGGAAGACCGCAAGTATGTCACCCTCCAGGGACACATGGACATGGTGCCCCAGAAGGCCGCCGACTCCAACCACGACTTTGAGAACGACCCCATCGAGGCATACGTCGACGGCGAATGGGTGCGCGCCAACAAGACCACCCTCGGAGCCGACGACGGCATGGCTGTGGCCACCATCATGGCTATCATGGAAGACAACAGCCTCGTACACGGACCCATCGAGGGCTTCATCACGGCCGACGAAGAGACCACCATGTACGGCGTCAACCACATGAAGCCCGACGTGCTCGAGGGCGAGATACTCCTCAACCTTGACAACGAAGAAGAGGGAGAGATGGTCATTGGCTCGGCAGGCGGCATCAACCTCAACGCCTCCATGGAGTATAAAGAAGCCGACACCGACACCACAGACGTGGCTGTCAAGATAGAGCTCGCAGGCCTGCTCGGCGGACACTCAGGCGTAGAGATACACTGCGGACGCTGCAACGCCAACAAGACCATAGCCCGACTCGTACAGGACGCCATCGCCAACTTCGAGGCATGCCTCGCCTCATGGAAGGGAGGCAACATGCGCAACGCCATCCCCCGCGAAGCCGAAGTGGTGCTCACGCTACCGGCTGACAATGTGCCTGCCCTGACTGAGGCCGTGGCCGAATGGGAAGAGACCTTTAAGGGCGAGTACGGCTACATAGAGCCCGGCCTCAAGCTGACCATCGCCCCGACCGACCTGCCCGCACACATCGTGCCCGCCGAGATACAAGACAACCTCGTCGACGCACTCTGCGGCGCCCACGACGGAGTGCTGCGCTACATACCCGACGTGCCCGGAGTGGTTGAGACATCCAGCAACCTGGCCATCGTAGAGATAGGCGGCGGAAAGGCCCACGTGCAGGTGCTCATACGCTCCTCACGCACCAGCATGCTGGAGTGCATGGTCGAGAGCCTCGAAAGCGTCTTCTCCATGGCAGGCATGAAGGTGGAGACCGGCGGCCAGTACCCCGCCTGGCAGCCTAACACGAAGAGCGAGATAGTCGAACTCATGCAGGACATCTACCGCGAACTCTTCGGGCAGGAGAACAAGGTGCTCGTCATACACGCCGGCTTAGAGTGCGGCGTCATCGGCGCCCATCGCCCCCACATGGACCTCGTGAGCTTCGGCCCCACCCTGCGCTCGCCCCATACGCCCAACGAGCGCTGCCACATACCCTCAGTGGCCAAGTACTGGGACTTTGTCAAGACCATTCTCCAACGCATCCCCAAGCGCTAAGCCCTGGCCCGGCGCTTCGTTCCCTCCACGGCGGACGGCTCTCCACGAGCTGTCCGCCGTTTTGCTGGCTGCCGGGCCGCTCTGAGCCGTGACGGCATGCACATCCACCCATCGTCGCCCACTCGAGCGACGAGCGTACACCGGCCGGGAGACGGGCGTACACCAACCGGGAGACGGGCGTACACCGGCCGGGCGACGATGGCCCGAAGCAGGGCAGCGACGGCAAAAGCCGGGGAGCGACCCCGCAGCCACCGCCGACACGGAGACAAAGGGCACAGACAATCGCCCAATTGGTAGCGCAGAGCGCAAAAAGCATTGCACAGAATGCAGAAAATAGCCCCCGGGGCTGTAACTTTGTGGCCGAAACGCCTGCAAGGCCACCCGTCCACAGCCCTCCGCCCGGGAGAACCTCCGCAAGGAAGCCCCGGCAGGGGAAAAAGCCTCTGACCCGGCGCTTCGACTACACCCCTTCCTCCTCCCACCCTGTCACATGAAGAAGAAAAAGGTGCGCCGACTGCTGCGTTGGCTTCTCATCGTCCCGTTGACGCCCATAGCGCTGTTTCTGCTATTGGCTGTCCTTATATATATCCCCCCCGTCCAGCACTTTGCCGTTGGCAAGGTTACCGCCGCCCTGTCGGAGAGCCTCCACATGCAGGTCAGCATAGGCAGCGTGCGCTTAGCCTTTCCCCTTGACCTCGCCCTTCACCGCGTAAACGTCACCGAACGCGGCGACACCCTGCTCGATGCCCGCTCGCTGCGTCTCAACGTCAGGCTGCTGCCCCTCCTGTCGGGCCGCGCCGATGTCGACGGCCTCGAGCTCTACGGCGTGGTGGTCGACACCCGCTCGTACCTCAGCGACACCCGCATCAAGGGCCACGCCAAAGCTCTCACGGCAGCCGCCCACGGAGTGGACTGGAAGCAGGAAGTGGTCAAGATAGACCGTGCAGCGTTGCGCGGCGCCGACTTCCTCATTGCGCTCTCCGACACTGCCCAAGACGACACCACGAAGACGGCCCTGCGCTGGAACATCAGTGTGGCCCGCGCCGACATCAGCCACAGCCGCCTCAGGCTCAGCCTGCCGGGCGACACGCTCCACATAGGCGCCACGATAGGCCGCCTCAGCCTCAGAGACGGACGCTTCGACCTGGGACGCCCCTACTACAGCGTGCGCTCACTCAGCCTCAGCGACTGTGGAGCAAGCTACGACCTGACCACCGCCAAGCCCACAGCCGGCCTCGACCCCAACCACCTCAGTCTCACCGACCTCAACCTCCGGCTCGACACGCTCAGCTACAACGCCGCCGGCGAGCTGCGCGCCGCCCTGCGCCATGCCCGCGTCAGCGAGAAGAGCGGACTGGCCGTGGCGGGCCTTCACGGCTCGGTCTACATGGACACCACGCGCCTCATTCTCCCGGCCCTGCACATGGCCACGCCCCACTCGCGCCTCGATGCCTCGGTGAGCATGGACTATAAGAGCCTCCTGGCGGGAGGCGACGGCAAGCTCAGCGCCCTCGTCGACGCCTCCATAGGCCGCGCCGACATCGTCAGCGCCCTCAGCGGCAGGGGACTCGACGCCACCCTGCAGCAGCTGCCCGCCGCCCCGCTCACCGTAAAGGCCGAAGCCGGCGGCAATGCCGACCACCTGCGGCTCGACCGCCTCCACATAGCCTGGCCCGGCATCTGCTCCCTCGAAGCCTCGGGCTACGTGGTCGACGCGCTGAAAGACCAACGCCGCGGCGACATCAAGGCTAAGCTCACCACCCACCACATGGCACCCATCGAAGCCCTGCTGCCCGCCTCTCTGCGCCAGACGCTGCACCTGCCGGGCGGAATGCGGGCAGAAGGCAACGTGAAGTTCCGCGCCGACGACTACGACGTACGTCTGCGCCTCGACGTCGGGGGCGGAAGCCTCGCCCTCAAAGCCCGCACCAACCTGCGCCGCGAGACGTACACGGCACAAGTAGGCGCAGTGGGCTTCCCCGTACGGCTCTTCGCCCCGAGTTTGGCCATAGGTCCGGTGACAGGGCAGGTGAAGGCCGCGGGACACAGCTTCGACCCCGTCGCGCCCCGGGCCGCCATCAACGCCGAGGCTGCGCTCCAACGCTTCAGCTACGACCGCCACGACCTGAGCGGCATCAAGGCCCACGCCGGGCTGAGGCAAGGCCGACTCGAAGCCACTGCCACCACCGCTCAAGGGCCGCTGCAGGGCACACTCCACCTCGACGCCTCCCTCACCCGCAAGCTCTACAAGGCGGCACTCACCGCCGACCTCCACACCATCGACCTCTTGGCCCTCGGAGTGAGCAAGGACAGCGTCACGGCAGGCACCAAGGTGGAAATGGAAGCCGCCACCGACGCCGCCTTCAGGCACATGAGCCTGGCCGGAAGCCTCAGACAAAACCGCTTCTCGTCGCCCCGCAAGAGCACCATGGCCAAGGACATCACCTTCGACCTGGCCACCTCGCCCGACACGACGACCGCCCTCGTCAGCGCCGGCGACCTCTACCTGCGCGCCGGTTCGAAGGCTCAGATGGAGGGGCTCATGCGTCAGGCCGACCGCCTCATGGGCGTCGTGAAGCGACAACTCGCCGACCGCCACATAGACCAGGCCGCCCTCAAGCCCTATCTGCCCTCGCTCTCGTTCCACCTCGACGCCGGGCAAGACAACCCCATCTACAACATAGCGCGCTTCAAGGGCTACTCCTTCAGCGGCGTCCACCTCGTCGTGCAGACCCACCCCGACGTGGGGCTCTCAGGCCGGGGCAACGTGGGCCGGCTGAAACTGGGCAAGCTGCAACTCGACACCATACACACCCGCATCTTCCAAGACAGTACGGGCATACAGATCGAAGGCTATGTGCGCAACGAGCGAAAGACAAACCCTAACCCCTTTGAGGCACGGCTGAAGACGTACCTCCTCAACAAGGGCGCTGGAATAGAACTCGCCTTCTTCGACGCCCAAGGCAAGAAAGGCGTAGACATGGGCCTGCGGGCCGACTTCGCTCCCGAAGGCATGACCCTGCGGCTCTACCCCGACCACCCCGTACTGGCCTACCGCTCCTTCCGCGTCAACAGAGACAACTTCATATTCTTGGGACGCAACAAGAGCATACGCGCCGACGTGGACCTCGTGGCCGACGACGGCACCACCATGAAGATATACGGCGAGCCCAAGGGCGCTGACGCTGACACCGACGACGGAGCTGCCGACAGCCTCGCCCTCATGCACGCCACGGGCGGCGGCCTCACTCAGACAGTCGCCGACACGTCACTCATCAACGACCTCACCATCAGCCTCAGCCACCTCAACCTCGGAGAGCTCTCTAACGTGCTGCCCTACCTGCCGCGGTTCAGCGGCATGCTCAGCGGCGACTTCCACCTCACCGACGACAGAGCCCGCAAGCAGTTCTCGGCCATGGCCTCGCTTCAGGCCGACGACTTCAGCTTCGAAGGCACCGACTTGGGGCGTATAGGCTTGGAGGCCATCTATCTGCCTAAAGGCGGCGGTGAGCACCATGCCTCGGCCTTCGTATCGTCAGGCGACGAAGAAGTGCTCGACATCGAAGGCACCTACTTCGACCGCGACGACGGCACCTACGAGGGCACGGCTCGCCTGCACGACTTCCCCCTCCAGATGCTCAATGGCTTCATGACAGGCACCGACGTGGCCCTCAAAGGCATTGCCGAGGGCGAGCTCGAGGTCAAAGGCGCTGCCGGAAGCCCCACCCTCAACGGCACACTCGACCTCAACGAGGCACACATCTACTCAGACGTCTACGGCTTCGACTTCCGCACAGACGAACGCGCCGTAGAAATCAGAGACGGCCGTCTGATATTCGACAACTACAATCTCTACTCCACGGGACGCAACCCCTTGGTGCTCAACGGCGTGTTCGACATGAGCGACTTCAGCCGCATGCAAATGGACTTCACCGCCAAGGCCTCCAACTTCGAGCTTATCAACACGAAGAAGAAGGCGCAGTCCATGGTCTACGGCAAAGTCTACAGCCACATCAATGCCTCCGTCAAAGGCACTACCGACAATCTCAGCATACGCGGCCGGCTGGAAGTGCTCAACCGCACCAACATGACCTACATACTCAAAGACTCGCCCCTGAGCGTCGACGACCGCCTCCACAACCTCGTACAGTTTGTCAGCTTTACCGACACCCTCGCCAGGCCCGAAGAGCCGCTCGAGCCCGCCGCATCCTTCAACCTCGTCATGGGCATCAGCGTGAGCGACGCTGCCATCTTCCACTGCAACCTCAGTGAAGACGGACAGAGCTATGTAGACCTCGAAGGCGGCGGCGACCTCACCATGCGCATGACAGACAGCGGCGACATGAGCCTCACCGGCCGCTTCACCGTCAACAGCGGCGAAATGAAATACGCCCTGCCCGTCATACCGCTCAAGACCTTCAAACTCGAACAGGGCAGCTACGTCGAATTTACAGGCGACATGATGAACCCCACCCTCCACATCACAGCCAAGGAACGCACCAAGGCCGTCGTCACCGAAGACGACCGACAGCGATCCGTAGCCTTCGACGTGGGCGTCAAACTCACCAAGCCGCTCAACGACATGGGACTCGAGTTCACCATCGAAGCACCCGAAGACCTCAGCATACAGAATGAGCTCGCCGCCATGTCGGCCGAACAGCGCGGCAAGGCGGCCGTCACCCTCATGGCCACAGGCATGTACATGTCTGAAGAGAGCATGATGCAGGGCAGCGGCTTCAAGGCTAACAACGCCCTCAACGCCTTCCTCCAAAGTGAGATACAGCAAATCGCCGGATCGGCCCTCAAAACCGTAGACATCAGCCTCGGCGTAGAGAGCGGCACCTCGGAAGTGGGCACCACCACGACCGACTATTCCTTCCAGTTTGCAAAACGCTTCTGGGGCAACCGTGTCAGCGTCATCGTCGGAGGCAAGGTGAGCACCGGGGCTGACGCTCAAAACTCCACCGAGAGCTTCATCAACAACGTCTCCGTGGAGTATCGCCTCGACCGAGGCGCCACACGCTACGTCAAGGTCTTCTACGACCGAGATACCCAGGACCCCCTCGAAGGTGCACTCACACGCACCGGCGCCGGCCTCGTGCTGCGCCGCAAGACCGACCGCCTCGGCGAGCTCTTCATCTTCAAGAAAAAGAAAACCGTCAACGCCACCCATGACCAGTAACCCCACCCTCCCCATACGCCTCCTCGCCCGCCTGCTACCCGTCGTCCTCCTGCTGGCGCTCACGGCATGCTCCACCACCAGGGCCCTGCCCGACGACGAGCAGCTCTACACCGGCATCAAGGAGATTACCTTCACCGACGACCCGCACACCCTGCTGAAGAAGAGCAACGCCGACACCACGGGCGTCATCACAGCAGTGGCCGACGCCGTCACCACCATCAGCGACGTGCTCGAAGGAAAAACCCAGCTCACAGAGGCCGACCTCGACAACAGTCGCCACACCACGCTCACCAAGGAGGAACGCAAGCAGCAGAAGCTACAGCAGGCCCGCGCCGAGCAAGACTTCGCCGCAGCCAAGGAAGAAGTGGAGGCCGTGCTGGCCTATCCGCCCAACAATGCCATCTTCGGTTCCTCGTCCATGTCGTGGCCCTGGCAGATAGGTCTGTGGATCCACAACAGCTGTTCCGGCTCAGGCGGCAAGATGAAGAAGTGGCTGCTCAAACACTTCGGCACCACCCCCGTGCTCATCAGCAGCGTCAGCCCGGAGATGCGCACCAAGGTGGCCACTAACACGCTCCACAACTATGGTTACTTCCGCGGCAAGGTGGGTTACGAAGTCCTCCCCCATGCCCGCAACAAGAAGAAGGCCAAGGTGGCCTATCACGTGCAGCCCGGCCCGCTCTACCGCCTCGACTCCGTGGCCTACCTCGGCTACCCCGCCCGCATGGACTCCATACTCCGCGCCAACCAAAGCCGGCGTCTGCTCCGGTCGGGTGACGCCTTCAGCGTGGTCAACCTCTCCGGCGAACAGTCACGCATAGAGACCCTTCTCAAGGAAAACGGCTACTACTTCTTCAAGCCCGCCTACACCACCTTCAGAGCCGACACCCTCATGCGTCCGCAGCAGGTGCAGCTGCAGGTGATGCCCGCAGCGGCAAGGCCCGAGACCGCTGACCACCCCTGGTACATCGGACAGACCTTCATCACCATACGCCGCAACGAGGCCGACGTACCTGACCAGACCCGCACCCGCCGCGCCTACACCTACCGATACTCCGGCCGAAAAATGCCTCTGAGAGCCGGCATGTGGCGACACGCCATCGCCCACCGCCGAGGCGAAACCTACAAACTCAGCGACCAGCGCACCACGGTCGAGAAGATTGGAGCCATGGGCGTACTCAGCCAGATGGACATTGCTTACGTGCCCCGCGACACCACACCCGACTGCGACAGCCTCGACATCGTCATCAGCGCCGTGATGGACAAGCTCTACGACAGCACCTTCGAGATGAACGCCACCCTCAAGAGCAACCAGCAGGTGGGACCGGGCGTAAGCTACGAGCTATCTAAGCGCAATGCCTTCAGAGGCGGCGAAAAGGTCTCGTTCAAGCTCTTCGGCTCCTACGAGTGGCAGACAGGCTCAGGCGCCAAGGGCGGAAACTCCCTGCTCAACTCCTACGAGCTCGGCACCTCGCTCACCTTTGAATTCCCACGCATCGTCTTCCCGGGCTTCAGCCGTCGGCGAGTACGCTTCCCGGCCACCACCGCCTTTGCCATAGACGCCGATTGGAAAAACCGCTCCAACTTCTTCCAGATGGTCAGCATAGGCGTCAGCGCCACCTACGACTGGCACAAGAGGCAGAACTACAACCACAGCCTCACCCTCTTCAGCCTCGACTTCGACAAGCTGCTCTCGACCACGGCCACCTTCGACCAAATCATGGACCGCAACCAGGCTCTCTACATCTCCATGCGCGACCAGTTCGTGCCATCCCTCGCCTACACCTTCACTTACCAGTCGCCCAAGTCACGGCGCCACAAGCAGTGGATGCAGTTCAGCCTGAAGGAGGCCGCCGCCCTCACCTCCACCATCTATGCCCTCAGCGGCGAGAAGTACTCCAAGCCCAACAAGCAGCTCTTCCAGAACCCCTTCGCCCAGTTCGTAAAGGCCACCGCCGAGTACCGCCGAACCATGCGCCTCTCACGCAGCCTCTCCGTGGCCACCAGGGCCTTCGCCGGCATCATTTACAGCTACGGCAACAGTCTCAGCGCGCCCTACTCGGAGCAGTTCTACGTGGGCGGAGCCAACAGCATACGCGCCTTCACCGTCAGAAGCATCGGCCCCGGATCCTACCGGCCCGCCGGAGGCAAGTACGCCTACATGGACCAGACCGGCGACGTGCGCCTCGAGGTGAATGCAGAACTGCGCGCACGCCTCATGGGCGACCTCCACGGTGCCGTCTTCCTCGACGCCGGCAACGTCTGGCTGCTGCGCAACGACCCCGCACGTCCCGGCGGGCAGCTGACGGCCTCCACCCTCTCGCGCATAGCCGTGGGCACCGGCGCCGGCATACGCTACGACCTCGACTTCCTCGTCATACGTCTCGACGTGGGCATTGGCCTACACACGCCCTACACCACCTCTAAGTCGGGCTTCTACAACCTCGAAAAATTCAAAGACGGCCTGGGCATCCACTTTGCCATAGGTTACCCCTTCTAAGCCCATGGCCGCGCCGCCCGGCAAGCCCCTTCCTCCCCCATACTGCGTAGTTTCCCCTTCTCACTTACAACCTTGCACTTCCTCTTCACAGCGCTCACACTCAGGCGGTTAGGCATTTAGCATTTCGCCGGCCCACCTACCATCTATGTAGCATACACCAAGCGGTGCGCAAGCCTCTTCAGGCCGGCGCACCGCTTATGCGTGATGCCCTCCGCTCACTGCCCCGGCCGGCCTCGAGGGCCTCACAGGGCAACTGAAGGGGGCAGCTGTCTCTTAAAACATCTTCTCGGGATAGACGCCATCGGCAGCCAGTTTCTCAAACTTGGCCACCACGTCAGGACGGTCCTCGGGATAAGTGACACCAAACCACTTCGACGTGGTGTCGAGCACCTCGCAGGTGGCAGTGCCGTCCTTAATGAGCTTGTCGACCATGAGAGGAATGAAGAACTCGCTCTTGAGGTTGGCCATGTTGGCAGGATCGGAGAGGAAGGTCTTGAAGTACTCCTCGCTGTGGGCGAAGTAGTCGGGTGTGAAGCCCCAGAAGTTCATGGAGACAGGCGTAGTGTCGGGTATGGCCACCCATTCGCCATTGTCATCCATATACTTCACCACGCCGTCGAAGCGCTGTATCTTGGTGCGCTCCACCACAGAGGTCAGGTGGTGCTGGTCGTCATTCTCACAGATGCCGCGGCTCACGGTACCGCTCTCGCTCAGCGTATTGCCCACGCGGAAGCCCACCATGGCATACTTGCCCGTAGAGCCTTCGGGCAGATTAGCGAGCCACTTGCCCATTACCTGGAAAGCATCACGATCGTAGAAGTCGTCACAGTTGAGCACAGCGAAGGGCTCCTTAATAACATCCTTACCCATCATGACTGCATGGTTCGTACCCCAGGGCTTGGTACGGTCGGCGGGACAGGTAAAGCCTTCGGGCAGCGCATCGAGAGCCTGGAACACCAGCTCACAGGGAATGTGGCCTTCATACTTGGAGAGCACGATACGGCGGAAGTCATCTTCAAAGTCCTTTCTGATTACAAATACCAGCTTGCCGAAACCGGCGTTGATGGCATCATAGATGGAGTAGTCCATGATGGTTTCACCGTGAGGGCCAAGCGAGTCAAGCTGCTTGAGACCGCCATAACGGCTGCCCATGCCGGCAGCGAGAAGAAAGAGTGTAGGTTTCATGATAAAGTGTGAATAATATAGGAAAAGTTAGCAAGTGTCACCAACACGACATAGACAGCCGCCCCGCGGGCGACCTGCTATGTATGCGCAAAGCTACAATTTTTTTCTATATGCACACGCCCCATCCCACTTTTTATCATCCAATCTCCACAAACACGCGCCCTAAGTTCCTCCCGCGGCCCGCCAATACCCCGACCTGCGACCCTGCCCGCCACCTCACACTTCCCCGCTCTCTCCGCCCCACACCCCGGCGCGAATGCTGCATTTGTGCAAGGTGTGAGCCGCAAACGCTACATACTTAAATCGCTGACCCACAACTATCTGCAAGATTAGTGTAAGATGTGTAAGCATTATTTGAAAACGACACACGTATATAAGAATTGCCTCACCTACACCTTGCACAACCTGCACCTACATCTTGCACAACCCGGCCCTACACACCCCACCCCACCGACAGGCATCTACTGACAACGGGGATGCTTCCAGTTTTAACGGGAATGCTTCCAGTTTTAACGGGGATGCTTCTGATAGCCCGCATTACCCGAGGCTGAAATCTCCGTGACAGCCCCACCGGGGCTACCGATAAGAACCCGGCAGCGAGAGTGTAGGCATAATCATCCACCGCCCCCCTCCCGACCCTGCCTCCCTACCCCTGAACCATTCATAAGTAGAGCCGCACCGACATTCAACCATTTTATTTATATTTGCAAGAAGTGATAATTCAGTTCCCACAGACAACGTGTATCCCATTGCCTACGACAAATTCATACGGCTATCAATGGAAACGAAAGACGGGCGAGTCGGCCTCAACACTTCCTGTAAACAAATTACTAGGGTGTTCAAAATAGGCATCAAAAATCTACGCATTTTTTGCCAATGGTTTCACGTCTTTTGACTCCTAGATTCGGAGAAAGGCTACATCTGTCCATTCTTTAATACGACGATGCCTGCCTTCCTCCAAACGTTCTTTGAAATTGAAATTAACTCGTCTGGATTTATCAGCAAAATAATGACGCAACGGCATCATGAGTATGATAGGCGTAACTCCAGCCAGCTTGTCATTAGACTTCCTTGCTTTGGTAACTCCAAATGTCGACCCTATGGTATCCGAACTTGCGTTATGCGACTCTTTCTTATCCATGAAGGAGATTTCTCGATTTAGATAGTCAAGAATGTGGATTCCAGGTTTCTGCTGCCTTCATTGCCTGACGACAGCATAATGTGCTGATTTTGGATAAATAATCATATAAGATTGTTAGTCAAGCCGAGAATATGCAAAGAAATTTGTAACTTTGCTGATGTGAAATTGGCATTTATCAACAGACATGAAGATACTGGCCTACAACATCCATCGTTGCAATCAGGAGAAGATAGACTCCATCCTGAAGAGAGGCACGGACATTATGGTCTTGCCAGAATGTGCATGTCCGGATCAAGTCTGCCTGCCCGATGGCTATGAAATGACTTGGGCAGGTGATACAGACTTCAAAGGATTAGGAGTTATCTGGAAGAATACGTTAAAATGCTCAGTCGCGCCATGGGCTGACGCCGAGCATAAGTACATGATTCCTCTGATTGTCGATGGCAAATGGCTTCTTCTTGCAGCATGGCCTACGATAGTGCCAGGAATAAAGAAGACCTATCCCCAAATTCTGTTGGAATGTCTGAAGGCTTACTCTGGGCATATCAAAGAGATGCCAACGATGATAACAGGTGACTTCAACTGCTACATCGGACAGGGAGGAGTAAGCAACCAGACAGGAACCTTCGAGCAATGTATTGAATACATGCACGAACTTGGGTTGCGGAGTGAATACCACGAGCGCACCCATGAGGAATTTGGCAAGGAAACCTCTTGCACATATCATCACCAGTTTAAGGATGATATGCCTTTCTTCATTGATTTCACATTCACGAATATTCCCCTCTTTGCCTATATGATAGGCGGATGGGAAAGGAATATGAGTGACCATAATGCACAGATAATAGTAATATAAGATAATGGATACAAAAACAGCTCTGAGTATATATCAAACCTATACTCTTGAAAAAATTGGTGCATTTAGCAAACAGCAATTAATTGCTCAATATGCACAGTGTGAAGAGATTTCGAAGTTAAAGAAGGAAATGTCTGCTAACACTGCTGCAACAAATAAAATTCTTCGGAATCAACTTAAAGAACTTGAAAGACAAGAAAAGCAAAGATATTATAAATCCCTTATTTTTAATATGGGATTGGCATTAAAGAGAATTACAGAACAGGAGAATGAAAATTTCCGTACTTTTGTGATGAATCTTTTCATTAAACCAATGTTGACATATTCAAAAGAAGCAATGGATAATCTTGATGAAATCCAGGACAAAGAATATGCCATGAATATTCTACGTCAAATAGAAGATGCTTCTACAAACAAACTTTCAGATACCTTCAACAAATCCGTATGGTCTCGTTATAAACCTTCAGTAGTAGAGGAAGAATTAACAAAAATAAAAGAAAGTATTTCAGAAAAGAAAAAGGAAATAGATAAAATCAATAGTGAATATGATAAGAAAGTAAAAAGTGAGATAGAGAATACGAAAACAACAAATGGATGTTTAACATTTCTTGTTTTTGTAATTGTTTACCTAATTTGTTATCATATAATAAGTAACTTCAGTCAAAACGAAAATGTATTTATTGGTGTAAGCCTCTTGACAGGTTTAATAGTTGGTGGTTCCATATATGAAATACTATCAAAGAAAATGATACCAAGTAAAGTATCTAAGGACACGAACATGTTGAACAAAATAGAAGATGAAATAGATACATTGTCTATGAGAATAACGCAAATTCAGACAGATTTCAATAATGTTTCTCAAGAGATCATGGTAGAGAATCCTCATTGGGAGAATGAAATTAACGATATAATTTCTTTAATGCCAGCTGCAGTTAAATAAGAAGCACCATATTCTAATCCCACTCTTCCTGATTGTAGCGTAGGTCGGTGTAAACGTCCGTAGCCACTTGGAAGAAGGCACAGGCGCAGCCTGAAAGGAAATGGCGGTCTATTTCTTGGAATGAGATACGAGGGTCGAGGTAGATATGTTCTTCTTCGACTCTCGGTTTCTCTTGTATGAGTACCGACATAAACTGACGGAACAGCTCACGCATGATATCCATGCACTCCTGACGTGCTTCCATATCATCAAGAGCGTGACGCATGGCAAAGAACACCGTCTTCACTCTTCGAGTGTGCGGTGTGGTGTTGAGCTCCGTGTAACCTTGGGCGATGTCACTGCCAGCGATAAAGTTGGCAGTGGACTGAAGGCTGTGGATGCACGCCTCAAAGCCTTCAAGTCCCGATACACAGCAGAAGTGAAACTGCCTATTTTGAACACCCTAACAAATTACTGAGAAAGCAATTGCAACGGAATGGAGCACGCCACAGACCTACCCGAAACCATCACCACAAACGCCCGCATCACATTCTCCGTACAAGACAAATCTTCAAGTGTGTGGACAGTTCGAGTTGATGTAACCGATAAAGATGGCACTCAATTCCATTATATACTAAGCGTCAACACCCATACAGGAGAATGTCAACTCGCCGAATTATAATCTAAGCAACACCCATGCCGCCGAGCCTGACCGGCCCGGTGGCGTGCCTTTTCTGCCTCCCGGTAGCGTACCTTGCTTTACGAAAAAAACTGACCTCGCTTCCACCAGAGCAAAGGAAGCTTCGGACACACTCAGAGAGGCGACAGAGAGGCGGGGCTGCACAGCAATGTGAGGCCGGGACGCAAAAAAAGGAACAAAGGATTTGCCCGGCATAAATAAAAGCTGTACTTTTGCAGCCGATTGTAGAGTCCGAAGGGGCTGGACAAGCGGCTACAAGTGTAGCCCGCCTCCCGGAAAAATCCGTTTATAGTATATCTTAATCAAATGTACGCTATTGTAGAAATTAACGGTCAGCAGTTCAAGGCCGAAGAAGGCAAGAAGCTCTTTGTCAACCACATCAAGGGCGCTGAAGAAGGCAAGACTGTTGAATTTGAGAACGTTCTCCTGATTGACAACGACGGTACCATCACCGTAGGCGCTCCCACCGTAGAAGGCGCAAAGGTTGTCTGCGAAGTAGTAGCTCCCCTCGTGAAGGGCGACAAGGTGCTTGTCTTCCACAAGAAGCGCCGCAAGGGCTATCGCAAGCTCAATGGTTATCGTCACCAGTACACTCAGGTTTCCATCAAACAAGTAATTGCTTAATCCTTAATCTTTTAACACACACAACAATGGCACATAAAAAAGGTGTTGGTAGTTCCAAGAACGGCCGTGAGTCGGCATCCAAGAGATTAGGCGTTAAGATTTGGGGTGGCCAGTCCTGCATTGCAGGCAACATCCTCGTGCGTCAGCGCGGTACGGTACACTACCCCGGTAAGAACGTAGGCATGGGCAAGGACCACACGCTCTTTGCACTTGTCGACGGTACGGTAGAATTCCATCGTGGTCAGCGCGACCGCAGCGTGGTATCCGTTACTCCGTTTGCAGAAGCTTAACCCTAAAGTATAGTAACTAACCCCATTTACGAGCGAGGGTGTGTCCGGTTGTGACACACCCTCGTTTTGCTGCCCTCTCCCCGCCCGGCCGGAAGAGGCAATCACCTGCCGCTTTCACCGAGAAACTGACATCGCTGAAGACCGACGGCGGGAGTGGAGACTGAAACCTTCGCCGCGACTTGCGAGATGACACAAATAAAGGAAGGGATGGCTGGGAGTAGTTGTACAAATTGAGCTAACTTTGCAAGTCGCACACTTGCCTTACCACACTGAGACAAAGGGCGCGGGCTATCCCCTCCCCCTACACTATATCATATTCCCTCCCACACCATACCATAGATAATACCGACACCGCCATGCTCGCCATCAGCCATCTCGCCACAGGCTATCGCCAGCGCTTGAAGAACCACCTCGTGGGTACCGGTCTCACTGCCACGCTGCCACAGGGACGGCTCACGGCCCTGCTGGGCACAAATGGTGTGGGAAAGAGCACCTTGCTGCGCACACTGGCCGGTTTGCAGCCGGCCCTCGGAGGGACAGTGAATATAGACGGACAAGACCTCAGTGACATCAGCGTCCGGGAACTAGCCCGCAGGCTGAGCATCGTGCTCACTCACCGCGGCGTGCATGAGACATTGACCGTCAAAGAAGTGGTGGAGCTTGGGAGGCTTCCCTACGAAGGAGCGTGGTGGCAGACCTTGAGACAAGATGGCGCTGAGCGGAAGAGTGAACAGACCATCGTAGACGAGGCACTCAGACGCTGCGACATCACCCATCTGGCCGCACGGCCTATCAATCAGCTCAGCGACGGTGAAAGGCAACGTGTGTTCATAGCCAAGGCTTTGGCCCAGCAGACGCCCATCATACTCTTAGACGAGCCTTCAGCCTTTCTCGACTACCCCTCAAAGCTCCGGCTCTTTCAAACACTCCGCGACCTGGCCCACGAAGGGCAAAAGGCCATACTCGTCTCCACCCACGAGGTGGACATGGCTGTCGACTACGCCGACGAGCTCTGGCTCCTGAAGCCTACGGCCATCGAGATCGCACCCCACGATGCGACGGAGCGGGTCGCTGCCATCAACCACTTCTTCCGGCTCACGGCACGCCCCGATAGAACCGTCTCTACCCCCTCTACACCCCACCCCATCCCCACTTCTCAATCTCTTACGACGTGATAGTTTGCATTGCAGAAAAGCCCAGTGTGGCACAAGACATAGCCAAAGTACTTGGTGCCACCGAGCGCCATCAAGGCTACTGGCAGGGAAACGGCTATCAGGTCACGTGGACCTTTGGTCACCTGTGTGAACTGAAATACCCCGAGGACTATACACCGGCATGGCACCGGTGGGCCCTCTCGTCTCTGCCCCTCATCCCGCAGCGCTTTGGCATTCGACTGAAAGACGACAAGGGTGTCAAGGCACAGTTTGCCATTATCAAACGGCTTATGGAACAGGCCGAGCGCATTGTCAACTGCGGCGATGCCGGCCAGGAGGGAGAACTGATACAGCGATGGGTCATGCAGATGGCCGGGGCCAAGTGTCCCGTGGAGCGTCTGTGGATTTCGTCGCTGACGGAAGAGAGCATCCGTGAAGGTTTCCAAGGTCTCAAGCCACAGACTGACTATCAGCCGCTCTACGAAGCAGGGCTTTGTCGTGCCATCGGCGACTGGATACTCGGCATGAACGCCACACGTCTCTACACCCTGAAGTATGGGTCGCAACGTGCACCGGGCTGTCCACCGCTCAGCATAGGACGTGTCCAGACCCCCACACTGGCACTCATCGTGCGACGGCAGGAAGAGATAGACCACTTCCAACCAAAGCCCTACTGGGTGCTTACCACCAAGTATCGCGAGGTGCCCTTCAATGTGGTGCTTGAAGACAATGACGATGAGGCTGAAGGCCCGCGTCGCGGCTTCACCACCGAGGAGGAGGGCCGTGAAGCCCTCGAACGGATACGCGGGAAGGAGTTCACGGTGACAGGCATTGAGAAGAAGAAGGGCACAGAGGCTCCGCCACGCCTCTTCGACCTCACCTCGCTGCAAGTGGAGTGCAACCGCAAGTTCTCCTACACGGCCGAGCAGACACTCTCCCTCATCCAGGCCCTCTATGAAAAGAAGGTGACAACATATCCCCGCGTAGACACCACCTATCTCTCCGACGACATCTACCCTAAATGTAAAGGAATACTGAACGGCATTAACTCCCACTACGGCGACCTTCTGATCCCCCTGCGTGGCACACCCCTGCGCAAGAGCCGGAAGGTGTTCGACTCCGGCAAGGTGACCGACCACCATGCCATCATCCCCACCGGGGTCGCCCCACAGGCCCTCAGCGACATGGAACGCAACGTCTACGACCTCGTGGCCCGCCGTTTCATCATGGCTTTCTACCCCGACTGTAAATATGCCACCACCACTGTACTGGGCGAGACGGCCGGGCTGCCCTTCAAGGCTACCGGGAAGCAAATTCTGGAAGAAGGATGGCGAGCCGTTCCCGCCACAGCGGCCAAGGTGGCCTCGACTGCCGAGGAACTCACCGAGCCGGCTGACGGAGAGAGCAAAGGGGAAGACGTGGAACGCACCCTGCCCACCTTCGTCAAGGGTGAGCAAGGAGCTCACTACCCGGACCTTACCCGCAAGACCACTCTGCCGCCCAAGCCTTACACCGAGGCAACCCTGCTGCGAGCCATGGAAACAGCGGGACGCCTCGTAGAGGACGACGAACTGCGCGACGCCCTTAAAGAAAACGGCATAGGCCGCCCCTCCACCCGCGCCGCCATCATAGAGACCCTCTTCCGCCGCCGCTACATTGTGCGTCGCCGCAAAGCCATAGCGCCTACCCCCACAGGCACTGAACTCATAGGCCTCATCCACGAAGAACTGCTCAAAAGCGCTGAGCTCACAGGACGATGGGAAAAGAAGCTGCGGCAGATTGAGCACAAGGCATACAGTGCCTCGCAGTTTGTGGATGAACTGAAGAACATGGTGCAGGAGCTGGTGATGCAGGTGCTGCGCGACAACTCCAACCGCCACATAGCCGCACAGCCCGACCCGTCCCTTTCGGCCTCAACCTCAGCGCGGAGGGCAGCCAATGAGGCCAAAGCTGAGACGCCGGCCAAAAAGGCTACCCGCAAGATTATCCGGGCAGGAAGCCCTTGCCCACAATGCGGCCAAGGCAAGGTCATCAAGGGAAACACCGCCTATGGATGTTCGCGCTGGAAGGAAGGCTGCGACTGGCGCAAGCCCTTCAAGAAATAACACCCGGTGCCTCCACCTATGGCTACCAGATCCACCAATTACCCCACCGGCTCAGCATGACACTCACCCTCTTACGTCTCCTTGTACTTGTGCTCTCGGGGCTGACAGCCCTCACCGCCCGCGCACAACAGCCAATCGACACGCTACATATAGCCATTCTCGGCGACTCCAACACATGGCTTGGAGGCGACGAATGCCAGCAGCCCGAGGGCTGGACCTTCCATTTCAACCAAGCCTTGCGCCCTGCCTCCTGCCGCAGCTACGCACGCAGCGGAGCCACATGGACACACACCACCGCCACCACCGCCAATGTGGAGGAATATACGGAGGTCATTACGCCGTGTAATGTCATCTATAACCAGTGCCTTCGGTTGATAGCCGATGTGCAGACCGGCCGTACCGCAGAGCCTACGCTCATACTCATAGCCGCCGGCACCAACGACGCATGGTTTCATCAGAAGCAGCGCAAGGGCTGCTTAGACCTCGAAGCCAAGCTCGCGTTCCAGTCACCCACTGACGAGGTGATGCAGAAGGGCCTTGGACAACTCAGCAGCCTGGCCGAGGCCGTGCGCTACGACTGCCTCTTCTTACAACGTAAGTTCCCTGCGGCCCACATCGTCTTACTCACTCCCCTCCCCTCTCTCCACGCCGGCAAAGCGGCCATTGAACGAGCTGCCAACTGCATCGAGAAGTGTGGCCACCTGCTACACATACCTGTCATACGCCAAGACCTCGAAGGCTGCATCCGCTACGACACTGAGAGACACCGCCTCACCTACACCACCGACGGCACACACATGAACGCCGCCGCTGCCCGCAAGATAGGCCGGCTCATTGCCCGCCGCGTGCAACCCCTCCTATAACTTTCACATACATCACCATATACACTCCATAAGCCTTGGTTTTCTCCGACCTCTTTTTCCTCTTTGTCTACCTACCCACCTTCTTCAGCTGCTATCTGGTGGCCTATGTCCTCGACAAGCGGCAGTTGATGCGAGGCAGGGCGCCATCTCTGCCCGCCGATGAAGGCAGGGCCGGCGGCGGGTGTTCCACCACCTGGCGCAATGCCGTGCTGGTGGTGTTCTCCCTCCTGTTCTACGCATGGGGCGAACCCATCTATGTGCTGTTGCTGCTCCTTAGCGTGACGGTCAACTACCTGGCCGGCCTTGGCATCACGGCCAGCCATAAGAGACGCCGGACGGCACTCATCGTAGGTCTGGGCTGCAACCTGGCCATTCTGGCCACCTTCAAATACGCCGGCCTCTTTGCCTCCACACTTCAGGCAATGGGGCTTCCCCTCCGCGATCCACAGATTGCCCTCCCCATCGGCATCAGCTTCTACACCTTCCAGTCCATCTCTTACCTCATCGACATCTACCGCGGCCAAGCTCCCGCTCAGCGGCGCTTCGTCAACCTGCTACTCTACATCTCCATGTTCCCACAGCTCATCGCCGGTCCCATTGTGCGCTACGACCTTGTAGCTAAGGAGATAAGCCGTCGCCACGTGACGGCAGACGATTTGAGCGAAGGCATCTACCGCTTCCTGATAGGCTTAGGCAAGAAGGTCATCCTGGCCAACCAATTCTCAGAGATTGCGGGCGATTTTCTGGATGGCAACCTGGCAGAGCTGAGCACCACCGGTGCCTGGATAGGTATCGTGGCCTTCACTTTCCAGATATTCTTTGACTTCTCGGGCTACAGCGATATGGCCATCGGACTGGGGCGCTGCCTTGGCTTCCACTTCGCCGAAAACTTCCGCCACCCCTACTGCTGTCGCAGCATCACAGAGTTCTGGCGGCGCTGGCATATCTCACTCGGAAGCTTCTTCCGCGACTATGTGTACATTCCGCTCGGCGGCAACCGTCGCCACCAGGCGCTGAACATTCTCATCGTGTGGTTCCTCACCGGCATGTGGCATGGCGCCAGCTGGAACTTCATAGTCTGGGGCCTGTACTTTGGGCTCATCGTCATGGTCGAGAAGTATACCCTGCTACGGGTGCACGACCGTCTTCCCCGCCTGCTGCTCCATGTCTACAGCCTGCTTCTCATCGTAGTGGGCTGGGGCATTTTCTACTTTGACGACTTTGGGCGTATGGGCAGCTTCTTCCACGTGCTCATAGGCCATGCCTCCATCCTCCATGACTTCACGGTAGAGAGCGCCTTCTTCTCCCACTTCTGGCTATGGGCCACCGCCATTCTCTTTTCCATGCCCGTGTACGACACCTGCGGCCGGCTACTGGCCGTGTGGCTGCCTCACGAGACTCCCTTACGTCAAACCTTGGTTGTAGTCACTCGCACCCTTACCAGCATCGTCCTCCTGCTACTGAGCGTGGCCCTTCTCGTGGGCGCCACCAACAATGCCTTCATCTACACGCGTTTCTGACAGCCTCCTCCGATATGAAGAAAGCCTACCTATATATTATACTCTCCGTGTTTGCGGCGTTCACCGTTGTCTTCGACTTCCTGCCCCGCAGCACCTACTCGCCGCTCGAGAAGAGAGAGTTGGCCACCTTCCCCGAACTGAGCCGGCAGTCACTCCTCAGCGGTGTCTTCACCTCGAAGGTGAGCCAATGGTTCAGCGACACCGAGCCTTTCCGCGACTGCTTCATGACCCTCAGCATGAGGGTGAAGCAGGGGCTGGCTCTCTCGCTTGGCAGTGCAGACGACATTGTGTTCCACTCTGCCGAGAATGGCGAGGCGAACGGTCTCACCCAGGCCGCCGGCAGCGGGTTGCACGACCCACAAAGCGGTTCTCCCTCTGCCGTCAACGAGAACGCCAAGATATTTCACAACGGCATTATCGTCGTGGGCAGCCACACGCCGCAGGTGCGTGCGTTCATGGCTTTCGGCGGCAGCGCTAAGGGAGGCACGGCATACGCCGCCGCAGCCAATGCCTACAAGAACGCTTTCGGCGACGACGTCCGTATCTACTGCATGGTCATTCCTACGGCGGCCGCCTTCTACTGCCCCGAGAAGGCTCGCCACAAGACCAACGACCAGCGGGCCACCATCGACAACATCCATCGCCACCTGCAGCCCGGCGTTCATGCAGTGGATGCCTACGCTGCCCTGAGCGCCCACAAGGCCGAGGACATCTATCTACGCACCGACCACCATTGGGCGCCGCTGGGCGCTTACTATGCCGCGGAAGCCTTCTGCCGCGAAGCCGGAGTGCCCTTCAAGCCCCTCGCCGACTACAAGCGCGAGGTGGTCAGACGCTTCGTCGGTAGCATGTACGGCTACTCGCAAGACATCAGCCTCAAAAGCCACCCGGAGGACTTTGTCTACTACGTGCCTCAGCACATCCACTACGAAGTCTGGACCACAGACTATGACATCAACGAGAACTATGAAATCACGAAGGAGCACAAGCCTCGCAAGGGCATCTTCTTCCACCGCTACCGCGACGGCAACGGCGGAGCCTACTGCACCTTCATGGGTGGCGACACGCGCATAGTAAAGGTAGTGACCGACACCCACAGCCCGCGCCGCGTGCTCATCCTTAAAGACAGCTTCGGCAACGCGCTACCGGGCTATCTGTTCTACTCCTTCAGCGAGGTGCACGTGGTAGACTTCCGCTACTTCACCAAGAACATGGTGGACTACGTGCGCCGCAACAAGATAACCGACATACTCTTTGCCAACAACATCTTCAATGCCTATCAGCCGGGCATCTGCCGCAAGTTCATGCGGTTTCTGAGCCAGCAGGATGGCATTCCTCACCCTCCCAAACCTGCCGTCCATCAGGACAGCACGGTCCACCACCCGGCGCCCGGCTCGGCAGACCGTCCTGCCGAGGTCAGAGAAGGCACTCCGTCCCCCGGAAATGCTCCTGACAGCAACCCTACTTCCCCCACTCCCAAGTAACAGCACCCCATGCCCATCATACCCATCACCAGCCTTGACCTTCCCGAGACGGCCGTCTACAGCCGGCTGACAGAAGCCCAGCTCCGCAACCGTCTGTGCCCGGACCATGGGCTCTTCATTGCCGAGAGTCCGAAGGTCATCCGTACAGCCCTCTCCGCCGGCTACCGGCCGGTCAGCCTGCTCTGCGAGGAGCGCCACATCACAGGCGACGCAGCCCCTATCATTGCGGCCCATCCTGACCTGCCTGTATACACCGGGCCTCGCCCATTGCTGGCCTCGCTCACCGGCTATACGCTCACCCGCGGCGTGCTCTGTGCCATGCGTCGCCCCACGGAGCCCACAGCAGAGGAAATCTGCTGCAAAGCCCAGCGGGTGGCCGTCATTGACGGAGTGACCGACACCACCAACATTGGGGCCATCTTCCGCTCCGCAGCAGCCTTGGGCATTGACGCAGTGCTGCTTACCCGAACCTCCTGCGATCCCCTCAACCGGCGGGCAGTGCGTGTGTCGATGGGCAGCGTGTTTCTCGTGCCCTGGACATGGATTGACGACCCCGTGGCCGACCTTCACCGCCTGCATTTCAAGGCGGTGGCCATGGCTCTGCGCGACAATTCGGTGCTTCCCAACGATGCCCAACTCTGTGCCGAAGGGCGTTTAGGCATTATACTCGGCACCGAGGGCGACGGGCTTGCCGACAGCGTCATTGCCGGCGCCGACTACGTGGTACGCATCCCCATGTCCCACGGCGTCGACTCTCTCAACGTGGCCGCTGCCTCGGCCGTCATCTTCTACGCCCTGTCCACAGTCTCCCCCACTCCTATCCCCACAATGCCATGAGCAAGATACACATACTCGACGCCCGATTTGACGTGCGTGCACCGCTGACCTACGCTCCGGGGCTGAAGGCCGGTTTCCCCTCGCCTGCTGAAGACTATCAGCACGACACACTCGACTTCAACCGCGACTTCATCCGCCACCCCGAGGCCACCTTCTACGGCCGCGTAGAGGGTAGCTCCATGATTGAAGCCGGCATTCAGCATGGCGACATCGCTGTCATCGACCGCTCGTTAGAGCCCCACGACGGCGACATCGTCGTGGCATACGTCAACAATGAGTTCACCATCAAGGTGCTCGACCTCACCCACCGCGCCGAGGGTTACATCGAGCTGAAGCCTGCCAACAAGGCCTTTCCCACCCTGCGCATCGACGCGGGCGACGGCTTCGAGGTGTGGGGGGTGGTAGTCTGGACCATCCACGCCTGCAGGCGCTAACTCAGAAGGCTGCGCCATGTTTCATGGGATAATCGACTGCGACAACTGCTACGTCTCCTGCGAGCGCGTATTCCGCCCCGACCTCGAGGGGCGGCCTGTCGTCGTGCTCAGCAACAACGATGGCTGTGTGGTGGCCCGTTCCAATGAGGCCAAGGCGTTGGGCATCAAGGCCGGCACCCCCTTCTTTCGCCTCAAGGAGCAACTGCCGCATGCCGACATCGCGGTGTTTTCATCCAACTACGAGCTTTACGGCGAGCTGACCGCACGCATCATCTCTCTCATCCGACAGGCGGCCCCCCTTTACTGGCGTTACTCCATCGACGAGTGCTTCGTCAGTTTCCCCGCAGGATACGAAACCGACTACAAGGCCTGGGGAGAAGCCCTCCACCGCAAGGTGCGCAAGCATGTAGGCATGCCCGTGAGCATCGGACTGGCTCCCACCAAGACCTTAGCCAAGATAGCCTCTCGCTTCGCCAAGAAGTACCCGGGCTACCGCCACTGCTGCCTCATCGACACCACCGACAAACGACTCAGGGCGCTGGCCCTCACCCCTATCGCCGACGTCTGGGGCATCGGACGCCGCTACGCCAGACGCATGGCCGAGCTCCACATTCACACCGCCCTTGACCTGGCCTCCAAACACGAGGAGTGGGTGCGCCACATAGGGGGCAACGTCTGCCTGCTGCGCACCTGGCACGAGCTCAATGGCCACGACTGCATACCGCCCGAGGCCCAGCTCCATAAGAAGAGCATTTGCACCTCGCGCAGCTTCGACGGACTGATCTACGACATCGACGCCCTGCGCACCCACGTGGTCAACTTTGCCATGAGATGCGCCGAAAAACTGCGTCAGCAGCATCTCGTGACCGCCGACATAGGAGTCTTCGTGGCCACCAACCCTTTTCGCGAAGACTTAGAGCAATACGTGGGCTTCGACGAGCAGCACCTCGTCTGCCCCACTGCTTCCACCATTGCCCTCTGCACAGCTGCGGGCGCCCTGCTCCGCAAGCTCTACCGTCCCGGAGTGGGCTTCAAGAGGGCGGGCGTCATTGTGCGGTCGTGCCGCCCCGACGAGTATCTACAGACTGACCTCTTCGACTATGACCCGACCCGCGAGGCCCGTCTCAAAAGCATTGACCGGGCCATAGACTGCCTCAACAAGCGATTTGGCTCCGAGACGGTGGTCATCGGGGCCGGACAATACACCGCCGCGCCACGTGGAGGCAAGGCCACAAACTTTGAGACTGCCATGCGACGCGAGCACAAAAGCCCCAACCCCACTACCCGCTGGAGCGACATCATCACCCTCAAATAGAACCCTCTCTTCACTTTCACCCTATGCCTTCTCCTCAACACATCCACATTGCCGACTTCGACTACCACCTGCCCGACGAACGCATCGCCAAGTATCCGCTGCCCCGGCGTGACCACTCCAAGTTGCTGGTCTACCGCCACGGCCACCTCAGCGAGGACCGCTTCTACAACCTGCCCCGCTACATCGGCAGCGGAGAGTTGATGGTGTTCAACAACACCAAGGTCATACAGGCCCGCCTGCACTTCCACAAACTGACCGGGGCACTCATCGAAATCTTCTGCCTCGAGCCTCACACCCCGCTCGACTACCAGCTGAGCTTCGCCACCACGCGCAGGGTGACATGGACTTGCCTCATCGGCAACCTCAAGAAATGGAAAGACGGAAAGCTGGAACGGGTCATCGAAGTGGGCGGCCGGAGCCTTACACTCACCGCCGAGCGCACGGGCCTCAGCGGCACGGGCCACGAGGTGGCATTCGACTGGGGCGACGATAGCGTCACCTTCAGCGAGGTGCTTGAAGCCATCGGCGAGCTGCCCATACCGCCTTACCTCAACCGTCGAACCGAGGCGTCCGACCTCACCACTTACCAGACGGTATACAGCAAGATTAAAGGGAGTGTGGCTGCCCCCACCGCCGGGCTGCACTTCACGCCCGAGGTGCTGCAAGCCCTCGACGAGGGCGGTATCGAGCGCAACGAGGTGACGCTCCACGTGGGCGCCGGCACGTTTCGCCCGGTCAAGAGCGCCGAAATCGGCGACCACGAGATGCACGCCGAGTGGATCGGGGTGGAGCGACAGAGCATCGAGCGGCTGCTGGCTCACGGCGGGCGCTGCATCGCAGTGGGCACCACCTCCGTGCGCACCTTGGAAAGCCTCTACTACCTCGGCGTCATGGTTCACCGCCGGCCCGACCTCCATCCCGACCATCTCTGCGTGCCGCAATGGATGCCTTACGAGGAAGACGGCGAGGCCGAGGCCTTGACGCCTGCCGACGCACTCTCGGAGCTGCTCAGCTACATGGACCGCCACGGCCTGCCCGTGCTCCACGCCTCGACGCGCATCATCATAGCTCCCGGCTACCGCTACCACATAGTCAAGGCCATAGTCACCAACTTCCACCAGCCGCGCAGCACCCTCCTCCTCTTGGTCTGCGCCCTGATCGGTACAGCGTGGAAGGAGGCCTACGACTACGCCCTGGCCCACGACTTCCGCTTTCTCAGCTACGGCGATAGCTGCTTTCTCGAACCGTAATCCTTCACTCTCATGAAAGACAACAGCGCTGAACTCTTCCCCCTGGTCAACGAACAGGGCGACATCATAGGCCGCGCCACCCGCGGCGAATGCCACGGAGGCACATTCTGGCTGCACCCGGTGGTCCACCTCCACGTGTTCAGGCCCGACGGCGCACTCTATCTGCAACACCGCCCGGCCTGGAAAGAAATACAGCCCGACAAGTGGGATACCGCCGTCGGGGGCCATGTGGACCTGGGCGAGACGCCTGAGGAGGCGCTCCGGCGAGAGGCCCGCGAGGAACTGGGGCTCACGGAGTTCTGCCCGGAGTTTCTGCTGCGCTATGTGTTCAGCTCGCCCCGCGAACGTGAGCTGGTGCATGTCTACCGCACCGTCACCGCGGCTATGCCGCGCCCCTCTGACGAGCTGGACGGCGGCCGCTTCTTCACTCGCGCCGAGATTGCGGAACTGCTGGGCAAGGACTTCTTCACTCCCAACTTTGAGCAGGAGTGGAAGCGCGTCTTCGGCAATGGGCCGACGGACTGACTTTTCCCCTTCGGCCAGCAGCGGAACCTACACATTAAATATATCACACACGCACGCGCGCACGCGCGCAAGGGCCGGGCAGCGGAAAGCTGCGGCGAAGGGCTCCCGCCCATGGCCGAAAGAGACGGCGGCATGCTGCTCTCAGAATCTACATGTACATGTAGAAAATCTTAGATGTACATGTAGTTATTCTTAGATGTACATGTAGAAAAAACTAGATGTACATGTAGGAAAAACTAGATGTATATGTAGTTATTCTTAGATGTACATGTAGAAAAAACTCCAAGCAACCCGGGAGAAACCGGCATGCCTGGAGTTTTTTGCGTAACGCCCCGGCTCGGCGGCAGAGCCACGCGGGCAATGGCCGCAGAGGGCAGACGAGAGAGTTACCTCACGTTGGGCACGTAGGGAATGCGGGCCTGCATGGTGGGACGGCCGGCCATGGTGCTGACAAAGCGCATGGGCTCGTAGTAGACGCCGAGGGTGGCGCGCAGCTTCTGCTCGAGGTATTTATCCTTGCCGGCCTTGTCGAGGAGTTGCTCTATCCAGGTGCGGGTGGCGGGGGCGGCGGTCACGTCGTAGTCAGTGAGCTTGGCCAGGGCTGCGGCCTTGGTGACAGCATCGTCGAGGGTGCCGAGCTGGTCTACGAGCTTGTGTTTCAGGGCCTGGTTGCCGGTCCACACGCGGCCTTGGGCAATGGCGTCGACGGCCTCGGTCTTCATGCCGCGACCTTCGGCCACACGGCTCAGGAAGAGGCGGTAGCCGCGGTTGACCATCTGCTGCATGGCCTCAGCCTCGGCGGGTCTGAACGCACGGCCCATAGCCCCGAAGTCGGCAGCCTCGTTGGTCTTGACCACATCGAAGTGGAGGCCCAGCTTGTCGGTAAGCAGCTCTGAGGCGTCGGGCACCATGCCGAAGATGCCGATGCTACCCGTGAGCGTGGTGGGCTCGGCCACAATGTAGCTGGCGCCACACGAGAGGTAGTAGCCGCCCGAGGCCGCGTACCCGCCCATGGATACGACCACGGGCTTCTTCTTCTTCAGTTCCTGCACGGCGCGCCACATCTGCTCTGAGGCATAGGCACTGCCACCGCCGGAGTTGACGCGAATGACCACGGCCTTCACCTTGTCGTCGTTGGCCAGGTCGTCAAGCTCCTTGACCACGCGGCTGCCCACTATCTGGCTGTCGCCACCTCCCAGGCCGAAATCAGAGGCTTCGTCCACAATGTCGCCATAAGCATAGTAGACGGCCACGCTATTGGCCGAATTGCCGGGCTTGGCCACTGCGGCAAGCTGTTGAGGCGTCACGAGCTTCACCTTGTCCTGCCCACTGAGGCGGCGCAGGTTGGCCCGCACGTTGTCAAGGTAGAAGAGCGAGTCGGCCAGGTGGCAGCTGACGAGGTCCTTGGCTTCGGCAAAAGTGGTGTAGCGGTCGGCGTAAGCCTGAAGGCTGTCGGCGGAGATCTTGCGCGACTTGGCCACATCGGCCACGATGGCCTGCCAGATGTCGCCTATGTAGGCGCCGACCTGCTCGCGGTTGGCCTCACTCATGGAGGTCAGGATGTAAGGCTCGACGGCGCTCTTGAACGTGCCGACCTTAAAGACTTGCATCTTGACGCCTATCTTCTTCAAGAGGTCGGTGAAGAAGATGGGCTGGGCCGCAATACCCTGCCACATGATCATGCCGGAGGGATTGACCCATACCTGCTGGGCTGCTGAGGCCACGTAGTAGGTGCCCTGGGAGTATTGGTCGCCGTAGGCCACTACGAACTTCTTCGACTTGACCCTGAACTCTTCGATGGCCTTGCGTAGCTCTTGGAGCGAGGCGTAGTCGCTCTGGAGCGCTCCGGCTTCTATGTAGATGCCGGATATCTTGTCGTTTGTCTGGGCCTCACGGATGGCCTTGATCATGGTGTCCAGGCCCTGGTTGGTGAGGACGTCGTTCCCCATGATGTCGGCTAAGGGATTGTCGGTGGCACGCTCTTGCAGCGTACCGGTGAGACGGAGATGGAGCACACTGCCATCTTGCACGGCGGTGGCACTGCCGCCCGCCACGGCAGCCGAGACGAGCATGATGAAGGAGAGGATGCCCATGAAGATGCCTACGAGCAACATGCCGACGGCAGAGGCTAAGGCGTATTTTAGGAAGTCTTTCATAAATAAATATTGTAGGAAATATGTGATGGTATCAGTCTATGTCTATCAGCAGCTCGACGGGGCAGTGGTCGCTTCCCATGATTTCGGGATGGATGGAGGCTCCGCGCAGAAGAGGCTGGAGGCGGTTGCTCACTACGTAGTAGTCTATGCGCCAGCCGGCGTTCTTCTCGCGCGCCCTGAAGCGGTACGACCAGTAAGAGTAGGCTCCCACCGTGTCGGGGTGGAAGAAGCGGAAGGTGTCGGTGAAGCCTGCGTCCAATAGGGCGCTGAACTTGGCCCTCTCTTCGTCGGTGAACCCGGCACTGCGCCGATTGGTGGCCGGGTTTTTGAGGTCTATCTCGGTGTGGGCCACGTTGAGGTCGCCGCAGATGATGACGGGCTTCACGCGGTCAAGGCCGCAGACATAGGCGCGAAAGTCGTCCTCCCACTCCATGCGGTAGTCCAAGCGCCGCAGCTCGTCCTGCGAGTTGGGCACGTAGACGGTCACGAGATAGAACTTCTCCATCTCTAACGTAATGACACGGCCCTCGTGGTCGTGGCGCTCAATGCCGAGACCGTAGCTCACACTCAGCGGCTGCCGGCGCGTGAAGACGGCAGTGCCCGAATAGCCTTTTTTCTCGGCCGAAAGCCAATAGGAATGCCATCCCTCAAACTCCATGTCTATCTGGCCGGGCTGCATCTTAGTTTCCTGAAGGCTGAAGAAGTCGGCGTCGAGTTGGAGGAAGGCATCGCGGAAACCCTTGCCTGCACATGCGCGCAAGCCATTGACGTTCCAAGAGATAAGTTTCATGGGGAAGAAAAGAGGGGATAGTAATACAGACCTGCCTGGCACGCCGGGACAGAAGCCCACACGCCGCTGACAGCCGCCCACCATGCAGGGCGGCAGACCGTCACGCCGGCAGTAAATAACTGAAGGCAAAAGTAGTTACATTTTCCCAATCCCCGTGAAATCTATCCTTTTTTTCTTACCTTTGCTCCGCAGCCGCGCAAGGCCGCAGCCCCTCCCGGGCCACTCGGCCCTGCACCGGCCCCTGACGCGGACCGTCAGAGCCGCGCCTGCATACCCTCCACCCCCGCTTATTCATACCCCCATGACTTCCCTACACCGCCATAACCGCTCCCTGATATATCGCCTCGCCGCCACATGCCTCCCCCTCGTGCTGCTGTGCCTCGCGGCAACCGCCCAACCCCTCGCCAGCTTCGACCAGACCACGCGCGACATGGGCACCCTGCTCTGGCAACAGCCCGGAGTGGCCACCTTCACCCTCACCAACAAGTCGACCGAAAGCCTAAGCATCTCCCGGGTGAGGGTAGACTGCGGCTGCACCAACGTCGACTATCCACGCACACCCATCGCCCCCGGAGGCACAGCTCAAATCAAGGTCGTCTATAACGCAGAACTGCTGGGACACTTCAACAAGGGGCTCGCCATCTACACCAACCTGTCGGCCGAGCCTTTCAACCTGCGCATCATAGGCCACGTGGCTGAACAAAAGGCCGAGACTACGGAGCAATTCCCCTACCAAATAGGCGACTACTTCCTGAGCACCTGCAACGTGGAATTCGACGACGTCAACCGAGGCGACCAACCCTCATACAGCATCCTGCTCTACAACGCCGGAAAAAAGTCATACAAGCCAGAGTTGATGCACCTGCCTAAATACCTCACCGCCCACTACGACCCGGAAATCATCAGACCGGGCAGAGTGGGACGACTTGTACTCACCCTCGACAGCAAGAAGCTACAAAACATGGGGCTCTCGCAATGCGACATCTATCTGAGCCGCTTCGCCGGAGACAGAGTGAACAAAGAAACTGAGATCAACGTGAGCGCCACCCTCCTGCCCAACATCAGCGACCTGGCAAGCGACCCCAACAAAGTCCCCCGGCTCCGCCTCGACAGCACAGCTATCTCCCTCACCCTCAACCCCAAGAAACAAAAAGCCACGGGCACCCTCCTGCTCTCTAACCAGGGCAACGCGCCCTTGGTAATCAAGGCCCTGCAAGTCTACAACCCCGGCATCTCCGTCAGCCTCGGCAAGCGCACCCTTAAACCCGGCGAACAGCAGAAGATGAAGATTAGCGTCAATGCCCTCTCCGACTACTTCAAAGGCCGACGCCGCATACTTCTCATCACCAACGACCCCGAACACATGAAAACCGTCGTCGACGTGACCATCCACAAGTAGCGAAGGCCCACAAGCACCCCCCGAAGCCTCGCGGCCAACTCCCGAAGGCCCACAAGCAACCCCCGAAGCTTCGCGGCCAACCCACGAAGGCCCACAAGCAACCCCCGAAGCCTCGCGGCCAACCCACGAAGGCCCACAAGCATTCCCCAAATGCCCCGCAGCATACCAGCCTCAACCCCACCCCACAAGGGCCCGGCGGCAAGTATTCCGCGGGGCATTTGGCTATGTTGCACAAAATTTCTAATTTTGCGCACGATTTCACAATAGACATCTATGACTCACAACTTATTGCAAGGAAAGCGCGGCATCATCTTCGGCGCGCTCAACGAAGACAGCATCGCCTGGAAAGTGGCTCTCAAAGCTGCTGAAGAGGGCGCACAGCTCACCCTCAGTAACACAGCCATGGCCCTGCGTATGGGCACACTCGACCAGCTCGCCGAAAAAATTGGCGCCACCGTCATTCCTGCCGACGCCACCAGCGTGGAAGACCTACAGAAAGTATTTGAAGAAAGCCAGAAAGTACTCGGAGGAAAAATCGACTTCGTGCTCCACTCCATCGGCATGAGCCCCAACGTCCGCAAGCACCGCACCTACGACGACCTCGACTACGGCTATCTGCAAAAGACCCTCGATATCTCGGCCATCTCCTTCCACAAAATGCTACAGGTAGCCAAGAAGATGGACGCCATCGCCGAGTACGGCTCCGTCGTAGCCCTCACATACGTCGCCTCACAGCGTACCTTCTTCGGCTACAACGACATGGCCGACGCCAAGAGCATGCTCGAAAGCATCGCACGCAGCTTCGGATACATCTACGGCCGCGAAAAACACGTGCGCGTCAACACCATCTCACAGAGTCCCACCGCCACCACTGCCGGAAAGGGCATCAAAGACATTGACAACATGATGGACTTCGCCGACAAGATGTCACCGCTCGGCAACGCCGACGCAGAAGAATGCGCCAACTATTGCGTCATGATGTTCTCCGACTTCACACGAAAGGTCACCATGCAAAACCTCTTCCACGACGGCGGCTTCTCAAGCATGGGCATGAGCCTGAGAGCCATGAACCAGTACTCCAAAGACCTCACACCCTACGAAGACGAACAAGGCAAGATAATCTACGGATAATACACCCTGCCCAAGTCGACACACATACACCCACACAGAGGTCGGAAGTCAAGGAGGCCGCCCCCCTGACTTCCGGCCTGCTTTTATCCCTCACCCGGCCACACCCACTACCCACAACGCAACCACCATGGGCATACTCTCCGCCATCTTCGGCACATCAAAACCCACCCCCGACCAGCAATACAACACCCTGCGCGACGACGGCATACGCGCCATGCAGATAGGCGAAATGCCATACGCCGTAAAATGCTTCATGGCAGCCCTCGAGCTAAAGCGCGAACCCGCCACCACCGCACTGCTGGCAGAAGCACACCTGCGCATGGGCAACCACACAGAAGCCCTCCCCCTCCTCCAAGAACTCCACCGCCTCGACGCAGCCAATAAACGTGTCCACCTACTCCTCATAGAGACACTCGGCCGGCTCAGACACTACGAAGAAGAACGCACCGCCGCATCCGAATTCCTCGCACAAGAGCCCACACATCCCGCCGCCCTCTACCTCGCAGCCGAGGCCGACCACGGCACAGGCAACCACCTGGCCGCCATCGCCCACCTCACACAGAGCCTCACCCACGAGCCAAACATGCTTCAGGCACACCGACTGAGAGCCACCATACTGGCAGAGATGCAACAGTGGAACGAAGCCCTCGCCGACGCCGAAGTACTCCTACACAACCAACCCGACGACGAAGACCACCTCACACTCCACGCACAAATACTCACCGCCATCGGACGCCACGAAGAGGCAGTCGCCGACTACGAACACCTCATCGCCCTCAACCCCTTCGCACGCACAGCCATCCTCGCCTTAGGCCGGCTCTACGTCACCCTCACACGCTACGACAAAGCCCTCGCACTCTACGACGACACCATAGAATGCCAACCCGACTTTGCCGAAGCCTACAAACAGCGCGGCGCCATCAAACACCACCTACACGACGACGCAGGAGCAGCCGACGACCTCAAAAAAGCACTCGAACTCGCCCCCGCCAACGAAGTAGTGCCCGACGGCGAATACACCAACATGGAAAACGCCATGAACGACCGCTACCGCTCCATGAACCCCTACGGTTTCTGACCTCAACCCCACACAGACGCCCCCCACAGGCCGGGCCACAAAGACGCCCACACATCCTACAAGGCAAAGCCGCCACAGACAGCCCGCCACCATGCACACACCGAAAACTCCAATGCTCCCGACAAAGCCCGGCAGCATTGGAGTCTTTTCTACATGTACATCTAGAAAAAACTACATGTACATCTAGAAAAAACTACATGTACATCCAGGAAAAACTACATGTACATCCAGAAAAAACTACATGTACATCTAGGAAAAACCAAAGCCACGACCCGAAATCATATTGCACAAGCAGCACCCCCTCAGAGCCACCCACCGCCTGCCGCCATCCAGCCAAGCCACACAACATGCCCCCGGACATCTACACACACCACTATTAGCCAGACAAGATTGCCATGTACACATTTTTAACTATATTTGCTCAATCAATATGATAGGTGACGCCCATTCGTACGCTTCACCACACGCATCCGCCCACCTTGTGGAGATTGCACGCAAACCATCAAACGTCTATGAAAAATAGCATTGACAAAGAAAAGGCCATTCGCTGCATTGTCGAAAGCGCTGTCAGGTCGTACGCAGAAGGCTTTGCCACCCGGCATCTCGCTGAAGTAGATAATGAGAATGGAGTGATCAACATGAAGATACACAACATCTTCATCGCGACATTAGGCCCTGAAATACAGTACTACTCAGCCTTGGCCTGTTCATTAGACAGCTCCTTGGGCAACATGCTGGAGAGGATGGCCATCTGTATAGCCAAGATGAACTATGAGGTCAGCCAACACGTGGAGGGTATACTCTACAAAGAGCAGACAGACTATATAGCCGAGCTGCTTGAGCAGTACAAACGGCCCAAAGATAGGCGTATCCCCCAAGTGAGCGACTATGAGGGCATTTCGAGGCTTCAGGGTACAGCCCACACCAAAAGGCACGAGAGCGACTACTACCTCATAGACAAAGAAAGCGGGAATCACTACCTGATAGAGCTTAAAATTGGTGGTGACCTGGACAACAAAAAGGCTCGCTCAGAGAAGGAAGCCCTGCTCGAGCAGTATTGCATATTAACCAACCGGCTTGGTGAGAATAAAGTCAGGATACTATTTGCCACAGCGTACAACCGCTATGGAGAAGGCCGACCTTGGACACAAGGCCGTGTACGTCAGTTCTTTGCCAACGAGGAGCTTTGCATCAGCCGCGACTTCTGGAATTTAGTCTGCAAGTGGGATGAAGGTTTTCACATTGTCATGGACGAATATAAGAAGCAAGCACATTACATCACAGAAGCCCTGAACGATATACAGGCAGCATACCTTACCGATGATGATGACGCATGACCCCCACTGGCGCAAGAGTGTGCTGCACGGCGACAGCAGAACTATCATCAAGCAGCTCCCCGACCACTCTATCGACTTCATCCTGACCGACCCGCCGTATAATCTGGGACTTCATTCTACAGGTAACATTCCCCTTCCCGGACGCGCAGACATGAACAACGATGTGGCCGAATGGGACAAAGTAGAGTTCTGCCCGGAAGAATGGGCCGACGACTTCATACGTGTACTCAAACCCTCAGGTAACTTATTTATCTTCACCTCCTATAATCATATCGGGAGATGGTACAACTGTCTCGACAAGAGGTTTGACACCTCCAACTTCATCGTATGGCATAAGACCAACCCTGCACCTAAGATATATAAGGCGGGGTTTCTTAACAGCTGCGAGATGATATTCACCTGCTGGAACAAGCGCCACACCTGGAACTTCATATCGCAATCAGAAATGCACAACTTCTTAGAAAGCCCCATCTGCATGCCCCCTGAGCGCCTCAAATCACCCAAACATCCCACCCAGAAGCCTACCTCCATCCTGAAGAAGATGATAAGAATTGCCTCCAACGAAGATGACATCATATTTGACCCCTTCATGGGAGTTGGCTCAGTAGGTGTGGCTGCCTTAGAACTCGGGCGACGATATATAGGAGTGGAGATTGACCGCACATATTACGACGCAGCATACAATAGAATTAACCACACCCTGCAGCGCATACAGGAAACCCAAAAGTAAAGCCCCCATGGCACAAGGTAACACCTGCCCGGCCCATAGCCAGACCATCATAACCCCTCCCCTACAAGGCGGAGAGAATGGGAGATGCCCCTCAGCTCAGGCATCGACAGACGGCCTCGCTTCCACCATACTCCGCCCCATCATCAAATGGCCCGGAGGGAAGGAGAAAGAGCTGAAATATATTCTCCCCAACATCCCCAAGTTTCACAGATACTATGAGCCATTCGTGGGAGGAGGCTCAGTATTCATGGCTGTACAGGCCGGCGAGTACTACATCAATGACCTTTCGGCCGAGTTGATTGCACTCTACCGACAAATCGCCGCAAGCAATCCCGACTTCATGGACCTGGTCAAAGAAATGGACCTTGCCTGGCAGCAAACAGGCAAGCTCCTGCTGTCAGACCATCAGCTCTACCGCATCTATATTTCGCACAGGCTACAAGGCAATGAACAGGTCCTGCAAAACGACATCCTCACATTCGTAGCAGACCATGAGAAACAGATAAGCCACATACTGAGAGGCAACTTCTACATCTACATAGACGTATTCCGCAAACAGATAACCGGCAACCTACTGCGAAAGATGAAGCGAATGAGGCAGCTGGAACTGGAAAAGCATCCCCTCATTGAGAAGGACCTATACGACAACATGGAAGCCGCGCTCAAAAGTGGCCTCTACATGACCTACCGCCATATATATAATAAGGAGAACACCTCCCCCGACGCCCCCGTCCACTGCGCCCTATTCTTCTTCCTACGAAACTACTCCTACAGTGGCATGTTCCGCTACAGCGCCAAAGGCGAGTTCAATGTACCCTACGGCGGGATTGCTTATAATGCCAAGCTGATGGACAAGAAACTGGCATACTACCTATCCTCCCCGCTGCAGGAACACTTCTCACGTGCACACATCTACCATGCAGACTTCGAAGAGTTCCTACGACAGACGAGCCCGACTGCCAAAGATTTCATTTTCCTTGACCCCCCTTATGACAGCGAGTTCAACACTTATGCCCAAAATGCTTTTACGCGAGACGACCAGGTTAGGCTGTCAAACTATCTGCTGCACGAGTGCAAGGCCAAGTGGATGCTCATCATCAAGTATACAGACTTCATTTACAGCCTATACCGGAAGCCCGGCATAAGTATACAGACATTCGACAAGGAGTATTTAGTGAGCTTTATGAATAGGAACAACAAAAACGCCACCCATCTAATCATCACCAATTATTAGTTGTAGCACATTCAGCGCCCCACACAAAGACAAGACTTGACTTGACACTGTAATATATAAATAGCCTCCCCACCCGTTCCATCCCTTAACTTCAACCTATGTAGTGTCACCACGATAAGGGATTTACCATAGCCTTCTCCCCACCCCGTACCGCACTTTCTGAAAGGGAGAAGGCCATTTTTTCGCCATTTGTATGTAACTTTACGGCTTAATTGGAGTACTGCGCCATGTTGGTCCCCGGCCGACGGGCTACCTCCACCCTGCACCGACAATCACAACACCACATAACACCATGATTTACAAATGGAACTATGACGCCCCCGACGAGCAGGCCGAGGCGGAGATACACGAGCTGGCCGCAGCCACACGTGTACACCCGGCCTTGGCAAAGCTTCTCCACGACCGGGGCATCCGCTCCAAGGAGGAGGCGGCGCGCTTCTTCCGTCCACACCTGCAAGAGCTGCACGACCCCTTCCTCATGAACTCCATGGACAAGGCCGTCGACCGGCTCAACGAGGCCATGGGACGGAAAGAGCGTATCCTGGTCTATGGCGACTACGACGTGGACGGATGTACCGCCGTCGCCCTCGTCTATCGCTTCCTGCGTCAGTACTACTCCAACATCGACTACTATATCCCCGACCGCTACGAGGAGGGCTACGGCATCAGCTTCAAGGGCATAGACTTTGCTGCCGAGACTGACGTGCGCCTTATCATCGTGCTCGACTGCGGCATCAAGGCGACACGCGAAATAGCATACGCCAAGGAGAAAGGCATCGACTTCATCATCTGCGACCATCACGTGCCCGACGAGATCCTGCCCGACGCTGTGGCCATCCTTAACCCCAAACGCTCCGACAACACTTATCCCTACACCGAGCTCTCGGGTTGCGGCGTGGGCTTTAAGTTTATGCAAGCCTTCGCCATAAGCAACGGCATCGAGCAGAACAAGCTCCTGCAGCTGCTCGACCTGTGTGCCGTCAGCATAGCCTCAGACATCGTGCCTGTCATGGGGGAGAACCGCGTGCTGGCCTACCACGGCCTGCGCTGTCTGAACGCCAACCCGAGCATCGGGCTGAAGGCCATAGCCGACATATGCGGCATGACGGACAAGGAGCTGACGATGAACGACATCGTGTTTAAGATTGGCCCACGCATCAATGCCTCGGGGCGTATGCAGAACGGCAAAGAGGCCGTCGAGCTGCTCGTAGAGAAGGATTATGCCAAGGCGCTCGACATGGCCGGCCATATCAACCTCTACAACGAGGCACGCAAGGACTTAGACAAGCAGATTACGGAGCAGGCCATGGAGCAAGCTGCTGCCCTGCCCGACATGAACAGCCGCCGCAGCGTGGTCATCTACAACGAAGACTGGCACAAAGGTGTGATCGGCATCGTGGCCTCGCGACTTACCGAGCAGTACTATCGTCCGGCGGTGGTGCTTACACGTAGTGAGGGACTGGCCACGGGGTCGGCCCGCTCCGTCTCAGGCTTCGACGTGTACAAGGCCATTCAAAGCTGCGCCGACCTGCTGGAGAACTTTGGCGGCCACACCTATGCCGCGGGGCTTACCCTGCGCGTGGAGCACGTGGAAGAGTTTGCCACACGCTTTGAGGCATACGTGGCCGAGCACATCCTCGACGAGCAGACGAAGGCCAGCCTCAACATAGACGCCCTGCTCGAATTTAAAGACGTCAACTTCCGTTTCTACCAGCAGCTCAGGCGCTTTGCCCCCTTCGGACCGATGAACGAGAAGCCCGTGTTTTGCACCAAGAAGGTCTACGACTACGGCACAAGCAAGGTGGTGGGACGTGGCCAGGAGCACATCAAGCTGGAACTTGTGGACGATAAGATAAACCACGTGATGAATGGCATCGCCTTCGGCCAGAGCTCACAGGCACGCTACATCAAGACGAAACAGTCGTTCGACATCTGCTATACCATCGAGGAGAACACGCACAAGCGCGGCGACGTGCAGCTGCAGATCATTGACATCAGACCTCGCGAGCGGCAGCAAGACCCGGCCGCACTACCCGACGACAAGCCCGCCGCAGCCCCCCACGACCAATCACCGGCCACCATCCCCGCAGAGGCTTGACGCCGGACCGTCCGCGGCTCGCAGCCCGCCCACATCCTTGACACTCAACCATGTACGACGCAAAGGCATATCAGGATACACTGCGCCGCGTGTGGGGATACCCTCACTTTCGCGGCATACAGGCAGACATCATCCGCAGCATAGCCGAAGGTCACGACACCCTCGGCCTCATGCCTACGGGCGGTGGCAAGAGTATCACGTTCCAGGTGCCGGCCATTCTGATGGAAGGCACCTGTCTTGTGATAACCCCCCTCATCGCCCTCATGAAGGACCAGGTGGCCAACCTGCGCAAGCGAGGCATCATGGCAGCGGCCATCTACTCCGGCATGACGCACAAGGACATCATTCGCCACTTAGACAACGCCCACTACGGAGCATACAAGCTTCTCTACGTGTCGCCCGAGCGTCTGGTCACCCCTCTCTTTCAGAGCCGCCTGCGGAGCATCAAAGTGAGCATGCTCGTGGTGGACGAAGCCCACTGCATCTCACAATGGGGCTATGACTTCCGGCCTCACTATCTGCGCATCGCCGAGATACGCGCCCTGCTCCCCGGAGTGCCTGTACTGGCCCTCACCGCCACGGCCACCACGGCCGTCTGCAAGGACATACAGCAGAAGCTGGCTTTCAAGGAGGGGAAACTCTTCCGCATGAGCTTCGAGCGCAAGAACCTGCGTTACGTGGTGCGTAGAACCGACGACAAAATCGCTGAAATCATTCACATTCTCAGGAGCGTCGGGGGGAGCGCCATCGTCTATACCCGCAACCGCAACGCCACTGCCGAACTGGTGAAGGAGCTACAGGCCAAGGGCATCACCGCCATGCACTATCACGCCCGTATCACTTCGGCCGAGAAGGACGCCCGGCAGGAGCTTTGGCAAAACGATCTCACAAGGGTCATGGTGGCAACCAACGCCTTCGGCATGGGCATTGACAAGCCCGACGTGCGGCTCGTCATTCACTACAACGTGCCCGACAGCCTCGAGGCCTACTTCCAGGAAGCCGGGCGCGCAGGCCGAGACGGCGGGCTGAGCTATGCCGTGCTGCTCTGCAACGACCACGACGTGGCCCTGCTCAGACGCAGGGTGGGCGAGAACTATCCCCCGCGCGACTACGTCAGGCAGGTGTATGAGGACGTGGCATGCTACCTGCAGGTGGCCGAGGGTGAAGGCGAAGACCGCACCTTTGAGTTCAACCTGGAGGGGTTCAGCAAAACCTTCCACCACTTCCCCACCCTCGTACAGAGTGCCATCCACCTGCTGGAACGCGCCGGCTACATCTGTTACAGCGATGAGGACGAGGCACAGTCGCGCCTCATGTTCATTGTCCGGCGTGACGACCTCTATCACATAGACTATCTGAACAGCGACGAGGAGCGGGTGCTCCAGGCGGTGCTGCGCTGTTGCACCGGCGTCTTTGCTGATTACATGCCCATTAACGAGACTATCATCTGCGAGGCATCCGGCCTCGACCCACACCGGGTGTACGAGACACTGAAAAGCCTCACGCGCCACCGCCTACTCAACTACGTGCCGGCCAAGAGGGTGCCCCGCATCACTTACCTGTGCCGGCGTCTGAAGACCGAGTATATCGACCTGCCCACAGAGGTATACGATCTGCGCAAGAAGCAATTTGAGCAACGCGTCAATGCCATGATCGGCTACCTCAAAGAGACAGAGCTCTGCCGAAGCCGCTACCTGCTCAGATACTTCGACGACGACGCCGACAACTGCGGCGGCTGTGACATCTGCCTCAACAAGCCCGCCGACACACGACCGCCAGTAAAGCCGGCCGACACCGACGCTGAAATCAGCACCTACATCCTGGCCATGTTAGAGAAGGGGAAACCGCTCGCTCCACAGGACATAGACATCAGCCAATGGGACGAGGCCCGCGTGGGACACGTTCTGCGAGCCCTCCTCGACGAAGGAAAAATTTGCTGCCGCGACGGAATGTATCACGCCGGCCTTGCCCAATGAACACCGACGGCGCTCTGGTCTGGTCCCGAAGCCTCCCTCTCCCTTCCACCCACCTCTCTCTCTCCATTATGTCGCAACCTCTCATCAGCATACACCGGGGCGTGGCCCGCCACCCGCAATACCGGCTTGCCGCCCCCTATGACTTCAGCATCGCGCCCCGCCAACACACGGTCATCTACGGCCCGAACGGGTCGGGAAAGACGATGCTAGCCCAGCAGATAAGCGGAGCTCGTGCCCTGCTCGGCGACGCCTATCGCACCCACTTCGCCGCCACCACCGAAGGCCCTTTGCGCCTGTCCGAGTGCATCCGCTGCATCTCTTTCCGCAGTGTCTACGGTGGTGCCGAGCCTGCCTACTATCAGCAGCGCTGGAACAGGGCCGACGAGCAGCCATTCCCCAGTGTGGCTGAGCTCTTGCAAAGAAGCAGGGCCGCAGCCGACCACGAGCCCGACGCTGAGGTGGAGCAGTGGGTGGAGGCCACGGGCATCCTCGCCCATCTCGACAAACCCATCAACCTGCTCTCCAGCGGCGAACTGCGACGCCTACAGACCGCCCGTATGCTCTACACCCGCCCTCAGCTACTGGTGATCGACAACCCCTATATCGGGCTTGACAAGGAGGCCCGCGCCACCTTCGCCCGACTGCTGCGCCAGCTCGCCGAGCGGCTCACGCTCATCGTGGTGGTAAGCCGTATTGACGACATACCTCCCTTCACCCGGCAGGTCGTAAGCATGGATTGCGGCCACGTCGTCGCCACCGAGCCATACGCCGACTTCATGGCCCGCGCCACCACCTGCGAGGCCACAGCCGTAGCCCGTGTCCAGGCTCAACCGGTCAGCCTGCCCCCGTGCCCCTCGCAGTGGGCAGCGCGACACGAAGAGGCCGCCACTGAGAAGGCTGCCATCGTGGCTCACTTCGACCACGTCAGCGTCTGCTACGACGGCCACTACCTGCTGCGCGACATCGACTGGCAGGTGAAGCGCGGAGAACACTGGGCACTCACCGGACCTAACGGCGCAGGCAAGTCGACCCTGCTCTCCCTCGTTTGCGCCGACAACCCTCAGGCATACGCCACCCCCATCACCCTCTTCGGCCATCGACGCGGCTCGGGCGAGAGCATCTGGGACATCAAGAAACACATCGGCTACGTAGCCCCGGAGCTATTTACCACCTACCACAAGTCGCTGCCCGCCATCGACATCGCCGCCAGCGGCCTCCACGACACCATCGGCCTCTATAAACGGGTGACCGACAGCGAGCGCGACCATTGTCGCCGGTGGCTGCAGACCTTCGGGTGCGGCCACTTGGCCAATCGCGACTATCTCAGCCTCAGCGAGGGAGAGCAAAGGCTCATCCTCCTGGTGAGGGCCTTCGTCAAACACCCTTCGCTGCTCATCCTCGACGAGCCCTTCCACGGGCTCGATGCTGCCCACCGAGCCTTGGCCCGAGCCGTCATTGAGGCTTACATGCAGCAAGCCGACAAGACCCTCATCATGGTCACTCACTACCCCGAGGAACTGCCGCCCTGCATAGACCACCATCTGCGTCTCGAGCGTGCCGTCCTCTCTTAATGCCCTCATCTCGTCTCTCCCATGATACTCTACTTTTCTGCCACCGGCAACAGCCGTCATGTAGCCCTGGCCATAGCCGCTGCACGCCACGACGTGGCTCTCAGCATGGAGGAAGCCGCCTCTCCCTATACGGCCCGCCTCGACCTGAACGGGCACAGGGAATGGGGCTTCGTTTTCCCTTCCTACTTCGGCGGGCTGCCGGCCTACGTCCTGCAGTATCTTCACCGCATGGAGGTGCTCTGTCGTCCTGACGAGCAACCCTTCACCTACTGCGTGGCCACTTATGGCAGCGTGGTAGGCAATCCGGCCGCCCAGCTGCGTCGAGAGCTGAAGGCCTGCGGTCTGCGCCTCCACGCAGCCTATGCCGTCAGGATGGTCGACGTATACACGCCTCTGTTCGACGTCACCAATGAGGCTGCCAACCTGCGAAGGGAGCAGGAGGCGGAACTTCAGATAGCGGAGATAGTGAAGGCCATCGACCAACGCCGCACCCACCGCGTCGGCCCCCTCTCTGCGCTCATTGCCCACTGCGAGTACGGCTTCTACCGCCGCGCGCGCCGCACCTCTGCCTTCCGCTTGGAGGCTGCCCGCTGCACCGGCTGCGGCCTCTGTGCCCGCCACTGCCCGGAACATGCCATTGAGCCGGACGCCGAGGGGCATCCCGTATGGACCAAGCCGCAGTGCAGCCTCTGCCTGCGCTGTCTCCACCACTGCCCCGCCTTTGCCATCGACAGGGGCCCTACCAGCCGCCGCCACGGCCGGTATCTCTACGGCCGCCGAGCCGCAGCGTCCGAGGCCGAAGAGTAGGGCCGTTCCCCTCCACCGCTTTTCACACAGCGCGCCGCGCATCTTTCCCGGACGGGAGATGCGCGGCGCGCTGTCTATATATATATATGTGTGGCGGGGCGGCCGTTCGCAGCGATGGGGGCGTGGCTTCAGTTGCGCCGGCGGGTCAGGATGATGATGACCACGGCCGGCAGAATGAGCAGGATGCCCGTGGCAATCTGCCAGGTAAAGGCTTCGCGAAAGACGATACAGCCCAGTACGACGGCTGTCAAGGGTTCGAGGGCCCCGATGACGGCTGTCATGGTGCTGCCAATGCGTTTCACGCTGACCACGAGCGCCAGATTGGTTACGACGGTACAGATGATGGCCAGCGAGGTGAGGTCAAACACCTGCTCCGCCGTTGTCACGATCTGGAAGTTGTTTTGCCGGATGGCCTCGCCGGCAAAGATGAAGGCGCCGATGAGCATGACGTAGAACACGAGCGTAAAGCTGTTCATGGTGGCCGCCCTCGAGCGGTTGACGCGTATAAGGTAGAGGGCATAGCACAGGGCGCTGATCAGCACGATGACCACTCCGCGCAGGGTAGTATGCCCCGTCGGGTCCCACGAAATGATGCCCACACCCACCACGGCCATGACGATGGCGCTGATGGTGCTCAGCCGTCGGGCCTCGTCGTAGAACACCATCATGATGATGGCGGTCACTACGGGGTACATGAAGTGGAGAGTGGTGGCCACGCCCGACGACATGTAGTTGTAGCCGTCTATGAGGAAGAGGGCCGAGCCGTCGCTGATGAAGGCCAGATAGGTGAGCGTCACCAACTCGCCGCGGGTAATCTTGAAGCTGACGCGGCGCACCAGCATGACAAGTCCGACGAGCAGGGCTGCCAGCCCGAAACGGTAGAACAGGATGGCGGCGTCTGACATGTAGTCGGCGCTGCTGTCCACCTTCATGGGAAGGGTAAAGAATGGGATGAAGCCGTAGCACACGGCGGCTACGAGACCGGCCACAATGCCTATGGCCACGCGTTTGTTGTGTATCATAGTATGGAGAAAGTGTTGACGCCGGGGGCGAAGGGTCTATGCGTTTAGTAATATATGATGCGGTCGGGGTCGTACTTATCCTTGGGTTTCGGGTCGCCCTTGGGGTAACCTATGGGCACGAGGCTGAGGGGCACGAGGTGGTCGGGCAGTTCGAGCACCCGGCACACGGGTTCGAGGCGGTCGTCGTAGGGATAGACGGCGGTCCATACGGCGCCGAGTCCCATGGCTTCGGCCATGAGCAGGAGGTTTTCGGTGGCCGCCGCGCAGTCGAGCGTCCAGTTCTGCGAGGGTTTCCCTTGGTCGTCGGTCACGGAGAGGTTGCCGCAGACCACGATGGCTGCCTGCGCCTCACCGAGCATCTTGTTGCGAGGCATGGCGGCGGCGAGCGAGTCGAGCACGCTGCGTGAACTGACCACGACGAAGCTCCACGGGCGCATATCGCGGCCGGTGGGGGCTGCCATGGCCACCCGCACCAGACTGTCTAAGGTCTCACGGCTCACCGGACGGTCGGTGTAGGAGCGCACGCTCTTTCGCGAGAGCAGGTTTTGATAGACGGTTTCTGCCTTATCGGCTGCAGGCTCGGCAGCGGTGTCGCGGCTCACCCATACCAAGCGCACAAGGGCGGCGAGCAGCGAGACTGCCAGCAGGAGGGAGACGACTTTGAACTTATTCATAGGGGCGTGAAGTATAATGGTAGGGAGAAGGAGATGCGACGGGAGTGGTTCGCCATGCGGCTGCCCGGGCCAGATCATGGGGGCGGACGCTTCAGCCCGGGAGTTTGGAGTCTCGCCTTAGCGAGGGGCTGCGATGCTCGGCCAGTTCGAGCAGCTGACCTACGGGGCACAGGGCCCTGCACCATAGTTGGGGAACGAAACACGAGGCCACGAGGATGCTGCCTGCCAGCACCAGCACAGCGGGTGCGGCGGAGGTGACGAGGAAGGCGCTGAAGGGTTCATAGTCTAACCACTCCGCTCCCACGCCGGCCCACAGCAGGAGCATGAGCAGGGAGAAGAGGGCGAGGCGGAGGCGGGAGAAGAAACGGGCCACCCTCTCGGAGCAGTGCACCTTGGGCAGCGGCAGACGCCCGAGCAGCCACTGGGCGCTGCCTAACGGGCACGTCCACGAGCAGTAGTGGTGAGGCCGGTGGCACAGGGGCATCAGCACGGCCACCATCAGCATGACCACCGCCCCGAGGCTTGCCACGGGGTCGAAGCCGCGCGCCACCCAGTCGCGCAGCATGGTGAGCGAGAGAAACTGGCCGCACCAGAAGCCTAAGACGCCCACATTAAGCAGCCGCACCACGACGGCTATCCAGCCCACCCTGCGAAAGCGCCACGAGACGATGACGCCAAGCAGCAGCACGCCTATCACGGCCACCGTCCGAGGCCACCCCAGGAAGGGCCGGCGCGACGCCTTCGCTGCCTCGGCATTGGCGCGGGCGCTGAGGGTGGTGTAGAAGTTCTCGATAAGGCTATGCGACGAGTAGGTGGCTCCCGTCACGGCGTCGGGGCGTCGGCCGGCCGCCTCGGCTAAGGGCAGGCCCACGTAGGCCGGGGCTATGCCGCCATAGGCTTCGGCAAAGAAGTCGGCAGTCTCGGCATTGGGGCCGGGTGCTGCGGCGGCCACAGTGCCGGCTGCGTCGATGTAGATGTACAGCGGTGTGGGGCCGGCGAAGCCCTCTGTCTCGGGGGCGTACCGCTGCGAGTAGACAATGTGGCCCAGCTCTTTGCCGCCGTCGGTAGCCGTCACCGTCCACGCCGCACTGTCGGCAGGTGTCAGGCTGACGTGCGCCGCCGAGAGCCCGAGCTGCCGGAGCAGGAGGCTGTCGGGCCGCAGCGCAAGGTCTTCTTCTCCTGCGAGGGAGGCCGACGGGCCGATGGCGCGGCCGAAGAGGCTGCCTGTCCACACAGCAGCGGCCGACAGCATCAGGAAGACGAGGAGCAGAGAGACCATCTGGCTCACATAGGGGAGAAGGCGTTGGCGCATAGGGGGAGAGGGATGGGATGGAGTAGAAAACGGCTTTGCGCTACCGGCTTTGCGGCGGCGGAATGAAGGGAAGGCGGCGGTCAAGCCTCACGCAGGAAGTCGAAGCTGTCGAACACCTGCTCACGGGTCACGTGGCAGTCTAAGCGCACGTCGCCCACGCCGCCCAGCAGGGTGAAGCAGATGGTGCTGCCCACGTTCTTCTTGTCGTGGCGCATGAGGTCGTAGAGGCGCTCGTAGTCGTCGCAACTGAAGTCGGGGCGGCCGTAGTGGGCACGTATGAAGTGTACCACGCTGTGGAGGGTGGTCGTATCGAATCCTTGGGTGAGGGCACTGAGATACAGCTCGCAGGCCATGCCCCACGCCACGGCGTAGCCATGGAGCACGGGCTTGCGCTCTAAGGCGAGGCTCTCAAAGGCGTGGCCCACGGTGTGGCCTAAGTTGAGGGCCTTGCGTATGCCTTGCTCGCGAGGGTCGGCCTCGACGATGCGCTGCTTGGTCTGTATGCTCAGCCTCACCAAGCGCTGCAGCTCGACGTAGTCGGGCTCGAAGGGGTCGAAGCGCAGGTGGTCGGCCAGCATGCTACTGTTCTCGAGCAGGGCGTGCTTGAGCATCTCAGCGTAGCCGGAGCAGAGATTGCCGGCGTCGAGGCTGCGCAGGAAGTCGGTGCACACCACGACGGCGGCGGCGTTGCAGAAGGCGCCCACCTCGTTCTTCAGACCGTTGAAGTTGATGCCGGTCTTTCCGCCCACGGCCGCGTCGACCATGCTGAGCAGCGTGGTGGGCACGTGGACAAAGCGGATGCCGCGCTTGAAGGTGGCCGCTGCGAAGCCGCCGAGGTCGGTCACCATGCCACCGCCGAGACAGACGAGGGCGGAGTGGCGTGTGGCCCCTCCCTCGCCAAGGCTCTTCCACACATGTGCAAGGCTGTCAAGGTGCTTATAGGTGTCGCCCGCCCCTATCGTAATGTGGGGGGCGTCGGCCAGCAGCCGGGAGGAGGCGATGAGGGGGGTGCAGACCACCTCAGTGGTGCTGTCGGTGAGCACAAACAAGCGGTCGGCCGACAGAGAGGGGAGCAGATGGTCTAACTCTGCGGCCACGGAGTGGGTGTAACGTATATCTTGCACGGGGCGTAGGGGGTTAAGTCTGTCAATGCGGGAGTGTGGGTGAGGGGGCTGCGCCGGGGCTCAGGCTGTCTCGTAACGCTCGATGGCGGCGCGGTAGTCCAGGGGCAGGTCGACCGACTGCTGCGTGCGCAGGTTGAAGCAGACCATGACGGTGGTGCAGGTGCAGACCACCTGGTCGGTCTTCGTGTTGACGGCCCTCTGCTCGAGGGTGAAACTCTTGTTGCCTATGTGGGAGACACGCGTCTCCACGACTATCTCGTCGCCGTAAAAGATGGGCGCAATGAAGTCGGCGTTGATGTTGGCTATCACGGGGGCCACTTCGGCAGTACGATAGTCCACATGGAGCACATTCAACAGGTAGTCCTGCTTGCCGAGGTCGTAATAGGCAAAGTAGGCGTTGTTGTTGACATGGCCGAAGTGGTCTACGTCGTTAAAGCGTATCTGCACGGGCATACGATGGTGAAAAACTTCTGACACGGCAGTGGGAGGGGATAAGTGTGAGACATCGGTGAACTCGGCCTCAGCGCGTCGGCCGGCGTATTAGGCCAGGAGCTGGCGGCCCAGACGGGCAATGCGCCGGCGGTCGGGCCTGTACTCGAGGGTATCGGGGTCGAGGTGGCAGAGGTCGCTGAGGGCGTAGATGCTTTCCTCTTCATCGGTCTGCTGCCTCGGGTCGGTCGCAAAGAGGCGGTTGCGGGCGTCGACTATGCGCACGGCGCCTCGCACATAGTCGGGGCCGTCGGGGGCTGCTCGCAGGGCTTCGCCCACATAGGCTTCGAGCTCGTCGGTAAAGTCGGTCAGGAGGTCCACAGGCGGAGGATTGGGGGTGGATGATAGGAAAGCGGGGACTAAGACTGTCGGGCTGCCGGCGCATGGAATGCGCGGATGGCTTGACGCCGCAAATGTACACGAAAATAGCCACATAACCCAACACCGACGCCTTGCATTTTTATGGCAGAAGGGGCGGCCGGCCGTGCCGGTGCCTCTGAGCGCAATGAGGAGGAGGCCACCTGCGGCTGAAAGCCTCCGGGCCATGATGGGAAGCATTGGCGCCATGCTCAAAAGCCCCGGGCCCATGTCTGATAACCTCCGGGACGTGACGGGAAGCATTGGCAGTAAGTGGTTTCGGCCGAAAACAGATGTGGTTCCGGCCGAAAACAGATATGGCGTCGGCCGAAACCACTTGGGCAGAATGCTTCCAGCCACGGCAAACAGGGCTGCAGACATGCCATTGCAGCCCTCCATGACCGTCTCAAAGGGCCGCGCTCTCAGGCGGTGAGGCGGAGAAGCAGGCAGTTTTAAGTCCAATAATTTGGTCGTTAGGAAAGAAGCCCCTACCTTTGCGGCACAAAAGATCGGAAAGTAGCGCAGTTGGTAGCGCACTACGTTCGGGACGTAGGGGTCGGGCGTTCGAGTCGCCTCTTTCCGACACAGGCCGGGGCAAGCACCCTCACACTTTGTGAAACGTGCTTGCCCCGGCTCTGTGTGTAGGCTCAGTGGCCGCTATGTATAGGCTGCGCGACGCGGCGGTCTATGGTAGTCTGTCTATCTTATAGATATAGGGGAGGAGGAAGGGGTTGTAGCGGCTGTGGCCCTTAGGGCGGCGGTTGTCGTCGAAGCGCCCGTAGGGAGTGAGGCGCAGGGCCTTCAGCTCGGCAGGCGGCATATACTCGTCAATGGGGCGCGAGAGCATGAGCAGGCAGGGGGCATGGGCCACGAGACTGTCGGCAGAGCCGGTGTCGATGGGGCGGATGGGGCGGCCAATGTTGTAGACCAGCTCCATGCGCAGGGCGTCGGTGCGCGAATGGTAACAAGGCAGGGCGGCAAGCCCAGGCTGCTCATTGAGCGTGGCCACACTGCGGCGGGCGGTGTTCATCAGCAGGTCGTTGACCACCGACATGCCGAAACACTCCGACGAGAGGAAGAGGATGGCCACGGCGTAGACCACGCGACGCACCTGCCACCGCCGTATGTTCCACACCATGAAGCCCACAAGGCCCCAGCAGACGAAGGTCACCATGGCCATCGTGGTCCAGTCTATGTGATGGGGACGCCACAGCAGCCACCCCACGACGAAGGGTATGGCCGCAGGCACGAAGGTGAGCAGGCAGGAGTTGATGAGGTAAAGGATGCGCTCGGGCATGTGGCGCGAGTCTTTGCGGTTGAACACCTCGACCCAGTGCTGCAACTGATAGCCCATGATATAGGCCGCAGGGATGAGCGTGGGGAAGAGATGGCGGTGGGTCTTGTCGGGCATGAGGGACAGCAGCAGCAGGATGAGCAGCATCCACACCACAGGCAAGCGGTAAGCCTTGTCGAAGATTTCGAGAAAGGCATTCAGGCCGGCAGGCTGGCAGGGACGGGCGGCCCGGCGCTGACGCCACTGCCGGATGCCGCTGACAGCCGGGGCAAAGAGGGACGTAAGCAGAAACACGCACCAGATGCCTGTCTCGAGGAAGAAGTTCCAGTAATAGATGAACGGACGGTGACGGAACGGGCCATGGATGGTGGCGGCCACCATCTCGCGGAAAGGATTGACGGCAGAGCAGGCCCAGTAGTGGTAAGCGTACCACCATCCGCCCACAACGAGCGCCACTATCAGGAGGAGGCACAGCGGCCGGCGGCGCACGGACCAGGTGCGGGGCATCACGGCCCACCAGGCCAGCAGGAAGGGCAGCAGCAGGGAGTAGAAGGGCACAGACCCATTGCTCAACCACGAAAGGCCGAGCCAGAGGCCCGTCAGCCCGTAGTGCTTGTAGAGCACCCGCTTCTTGTGCGGCGGTGCCTTCAGCCCACGCAGCAGGTGGAAGATGGCAGCCATCATGAAGGCATAGCCGAATATCTCCCAGCTGATGGTGCGCCCGGCAAGCACCACATGATACGACGAGGCAAAGACGAGGGTGGCCAAATAGGCGTTCATACGCAGGAAGCGATGGGCAAAGGCATAGAAGTAGAACACCAACAAGGTGGCCGCCAGCGCCGCCATGCCCCGCTGCATCGACAGGGTGTCGTGGCCGCTCAGCAGCACCAAGGAGGTGATCCAGGGCGGCAGGGGCGAACGGTAGAGGCACAGCTCGCCGTTGAGCGTGGGATGCAGCCAGTCGTGGTTGGCCACCATCTCGCGGGCCATCACCATGCAGACAGACTCTCGCTGGTCGGGCTGGAAGACATCGTTATAGATGAAGAAGGTGCAGAAACAGAGCAGGGCGATGAACACCGGCTCGGTGTAATGACGGGAGGGGCGTAGCGTATACACTGGCTGGGAGAAAGAGGATGGGAGAATAGGGATGGACTATCTGAAAGACATCACGATAGGCTGTTCATGTACATCGGGCAGGAAGTCGGCCAGTCCCTCGGGCCCCGTGGCACGGCGGCGGATGAGGTGGCGGGCGGCCAGGCCGCGGCACATCTTGGCATAGACGGTGACCGACTGCTCGCGCTCACCACTGACCACCTTGAAATCGGGCGTCACCACGGTGAGCGTCTGCTCCACACGCTTCCAGCAGAAGAGGCGCTTCATCTCGGCACTCGCCAGATTATAAAGTACACCGTCGTCTGCCTTAACGGTCTCGATGAGATAGTCGGTGAGGAGAGACTTCCAGTGGTCGAAACGCGTAGGACCATCGGGCTGTGGCAGCCGCACGTTGCCCTCTAAGCGGTAAGGGCGTATGAGGTCGGTGGGCCGCAGCAGGCCGTAGAGGAAAGAGGTGATGAAGAGGTGGTGACGGGCAAAGCGCCAGTCGCCGGCGGTGAGGGTGGCCGGGTCGAGGTGGCGGAAGGCTACTCCCGTATAGGCAGCGAGGGCCGGTGCCTCGGGAGTCTCAGCGGCAGTAAAGGCCTGATAGGCAGACCATACGCGGGCAGCCTGGGGCGGCTTGACCTTCAGCAGCGAGGCTATCCGGCCGCTGTCGAGAGCCTGCAATTGTCGCGCAGCCGCCTCGGCCTCAGCCTTGAAACGGGGCGAGGTGGCTTCAACCGGCGCAGCAAGGGGCTGTGCCGCCATGGTCTTGGAACAGGAAAGGAGAATTTGCATGGAGGGAGCAGGGCAACGGAGCGGCGGCCGCAGCGGGCGGTGAGAGGGACGCTCCGGGAGGAGGTTACGGTATAGGGCACAGCGGCTGGTTACCACTGTGCCCTACGAGCGTGCATCGTATTATTCCACTACATAGTCGGCGAGGTCGGCAGGCTGCAGGCCCATGACAAAGGCATGGTGCTTGGCCACTTCCATCGCTGCATGGCGGGCATAGACCTTGGCGCTCGTCTCGAAGAGGGCGGCGTCGGCGGTAGCGTTGTAGAGGAGGAGGTGGAGCATGATGACGTCTGCGGCCATCTCCACGAGGTGGCGTGCGCAGAGGTCGTGGAAGGTGGCGTCTTCCGTAGCCTTCACCTTTTCGACGGCCTCTTCGTAGCGGTCGGCCAGTGCCTTGGCCTGAGCCTGGAGAGGCTTGAGGGCTTCACTGACGGCGTTGGCCTCCATCTCTCGCATCTGGGCGAGGTAAGTGCCATTGGTCACGTAGCGAATGGCAGCCACTACCTGAAGCTGGGTTGTGCCTTCGTAGATAGAGGTGATACGGGCATCGCGATAGTAACGCTGGATGGGGTAGTCGAGCATGAAGCCCGAACCGCCGTGTATCTGCAGGGAGTCGTAAGTGTTCTGGTTGCAGTATTCTGAGTTCATACCCTTGGCCAGCGGAGTAAGCGAGTCGGCGAGCTTGGCATACTTCTTCTGCTCCTGGCGCTCTTCGGGGGTGAGCTTGCGTTCGCGGGCAATGTCGTCGAGAGCCTTGTAGATGTCGACGTAGCGTGCACACTGGTAGAGCAGGGCGCGTCCGGCGTCGAGCTTGGCCTTCATGGTGGCCAGCATATCGGCCACGGCGGGCATCTGAATGATGGGCTTGCCAAACTGCTGACGGTCGCGGGCATAAGCCAGTCCTTCGTTGTAGGCAGCCTGCGAGATGCCGACGCTCTGGGCAGCGATGCCGAGACGTGCTCCGTTCATGAGAGCCATGACGTACTTGATGAGACCCAGCTTGCGGGAGCCGCAGAGTTCGGCCTTGGCGTTCTTGTAGACGAGCTCACAAGTAGGGCTGCCGTGAATGCCGAGCTTGTTCTCGATGCGGCGCACATTGACGCCGCCCTCGCGCTTGTCGTAGATGAACATGGAGAGGCCGCGGCCGTCGGTCGTGCCTTCTTCGGAGCGTGCGAGCACGAGGTGGAGGTCAGCGTCGCCGTTGGTGATGAAGCGCTTTACGCCATTGAGTCGCCAGCAGTCGTTCTCCTCGTCATAGGTAGCCTTGAGCATGACGCGCTGCAGGTCGCTGCCGGCGTCGGGCTCGGTGAGGTCCATCGACATGGTCTCGCCGGCGCAGATGCGTGGTATGAAGCGGCTGTGCTGGTCTTCGTCGCCAAACTCGTAAAGGGTCTCGATGCAGTCTTGCAGGCTCCAGATGTTGCCGAAACCTGCGTCGGAGGCTGCCACCAGCTCGGCGCACATGGTGTAAGGTGTAATGGGGAAGTTGAGGCCGCCGTACTTGCGGGGCATGGTCATGCCGTTGAGGCCGGCCTTGACCATGGCGTCAAGGTTCTGCTGTGTGCCGGAAGCGTAGTTGACGCGGTCGCCCACGTGGTGCGGGCCTTCGAGGTCTACGCCCTCGGCATTGTCGGCGATGGTGGTGCCTGCGAGTTCGCCGGCTATGTCGAGCACGCGCTCATAGTTGTCCATGGCGTCGTCGAAGTCTAAGGGCGCATAGTCATAGTCGTCCTTGTCGCGGTAGTCACGCTCTTTGAGGTCGACGATACGCTTCATCAGGGGGTGGTTGAGCTCGAAGCGTAGCTCTGGGTGGTCAGTATAATGATTTGCCATTGTGGTCGGGATTTACTTGCTGTTCTGCTTATAGTACTTAATCATCTTGGGCACTACGTCCTCTACGCTGCCGGTAATGACGTAGTCAGCTATCTGGTTGATGGGCGCTTCGGGGTCGGTGTTGATGGAGATGACGATGCCGCTCTCCTTCATGCCGGCCACGTGCTGTATGGCGCCGCTGATGCCGCAGGCTATGTAGACCTTGGGGCGCACGGTCACACCCGTCTGGCCTATCTGCAGCGAGTGGTCGCAGAAGCCTGCATCCACGGCAGCACGGCTGGCGCCCACTTCGCCATGGAGCTCGGCAGCGAGCTTGCGCAGCAGGTCGAAGCCTTCCTTGGAACCCACGCCGTAGCCGCCGGCCACGATGATGGGTGCACCCTTGAGATTGTTATTGGCCTTCTCCACGTGGCGCTCTATGACCTTGACCACATAGTCTGTCTCGGGCACATACTTGGCCACATCCTGGTAGACGATTTCGCCGTTGTAGTACTCGGCCACCTTCTCGGCCTTCATCACGCCACTGCGCACGGTGGCCATCTGGGGACGGTTGTCGGGGTTGACGATGGTGGCCACAATGTTGCCGCCGAAGGCCGGGCGTATCTGGTAGAGCAGTCCCTCGTAGTGTTTGCCGGTTTTGCGGTCGTCGTAGTCGCCTATCTCCAAGGCGGTGCAGTCGGCCGTCAGGCCGCTCGTCAGCGAAGAGCTCACGCGGGGGCCGAGGTCGCGGCCTATGACGGTGGCTCCCATGAGGCATATCTGGGGCTGCTCTTCCTTGAAGAGGTTCACCAGTATGCTGGTATGGGGCTTGGAGGTATAGGGGTAGAGCCCGGGGGCGTCAAACACGTGGAGCTTGTCCACGCCGTAGGAGAGGATGTCTTTCTCCACCTTGCCCGTGATGCCTGAGCCGGCAGCGATGGCTTCGAGCTGCACGCCCAGTTCGTTGGCCAGTTTGCGGCCCTTGGTCAGCAGTTCGTACGATACTTCCTCGACCGTGGCCTTATCTATCTCGCAATATACAAATACGTTGTTCATAGGTCGTTATCCAATAGTGTGGCTGTCCAGTAATTCCTTGATGAGGTCTTCTACTTCTGCGTCGGCCGCGGTGAGCCGCTTGCTTTCCTTGGCCTTGAACACGATGTTCTGCACGGCCTTCACCTTGGTGGGGGAGCCGGCGAGTCCACACTGTTCGAGGTCGCCGTCTACGTCGGCCACGCTCCACTGTGCGATGTTGAGGTAGGGCTTGCGCTCATACTCCTCGGCGTAGGGCAGGCTGCCGTCGGTGGGGCGTTCCATGGGGGCGGAGGCGCGCTTGTATTTCATGACGAGCTTGGCGTTGCGGGGGCGGCAGGGCGCTGCGTTACCGCTGACGGTGAGCAGGATGGGCAGGGGTGCTTCCACCCGTTCGATACCGCCGTCGATACTGCGGGTGAGGGTTATCTTGCCGTCGGCCACGCTGTCTACGTTGGTCACGTAAGTCACCTGGTTGAGGTCGAGCTTCTGGGCCACCTGGGGACCCACCTGGGCGGTGTCGCCGTCGATGGCCTGACGTCCGCAAAGCACGATGTCGGGAGCGCCTATCTTCTTGATGGCCTGGCTGAGGGCATAGCTGGTGGCTAAGGTGTCGGCGCCGGCAAAGGCTCGGTCGGTCAGCAGATAACCGCCGTCGGCGCCACGGAAGAGGCCCTCGCGCACAATGTCGGTGGCGCGCGGCGGACCCATCGTGAGCAGATGGACGGTACTGCCGGGATGCTGGTCTTTGAGACGGAGGGCCTGCTCGAGGGCGTTCAGGTCCTCAGGATTGAAAATAGCGGGCAAGGCTGCACGGTTGACTGTCCCCTCGGGGGTCATGGCGTCCTTACCCACATTCCGGGTGTCGGGCACTTGCTTGGCAAGCACTACAATTTTTAGACTCATGTGTATGTATGATTGATTTTTTAAGGTGACGGAATGGTCTCGCCGCTTTAGCGGCGCAGCAAATATACTGACTTTGGCGTGGAACTTGCACTTTGTCGGGAGTTTTTTTGAGCCTCGGGGGCGGCAAGAGGGCGGCGCACGGGCTCCGGCCGCCTATACGCCGCAGCCATCTTCTTTTTCTTCCACACCTTGCACTGAAAGGAGAACACACTATCCCTCAGACGCTTACGTATGTAGCATTTATCTCCTCCACCTTGCACTCACCTTGCACTCCACCTTACACGCACCCTCCGCGGCCATCGCTGCTGCCGCGCTCTGCCTCGCCGGAACTGCCACCCCGGCCGGGCCTCGCCGCGCGGGGATGAGGCGGCGGACGAGAGTGACGCGGATGGGTGGCAGAATACGGCCTCTCCGCACCCCGGCATGGCAGGTCTGTGTAAGATAAATGGCAGGTGGAGAAGGCAAACGCTACATACTTAACGCGCTATGCCTCATGCGATTACAAAAGCAGTGCAAGGTGTGGCAGTAAAATCGTGGTACACATCTCTGTATATAGATGGCAGGGCCCTTCCATCTTACACTGACGGCCTCTTACACTGCTGCGGGAGCTCCCGGAGCGGCCCGCTCTCCACGCCAAGGCATCTAAGCAGAACGGGAATGCTCCCCGTTAAAACTGGAAGCATTCCCGTGAGACTGATGGACGGCCGGCTATCATGGCGTAGGCCCCGGCGCCAGCCTTCATGGCTTCTCTTCGATAGGCTCTATACGCAGGCTTTTCCAGTAGGGGGCGGCACGGTAGGCGCCGAGGGCCTCGCGGGGCACATAGATGGTGACCGCTGACGGGCGGCTGAAGAGGCCGCTGGCCCGCGGCGGGGTCAGGGGGCACATGACTACCTCGCGCAGAGCGTCACAGTCGTAAAACAGCAGCTCGCCCATCTGTGTGACCGAGGCGGGTATGGTGATGCGCTCTAAGGCATAGCACTGATAAAACACGCCGCGCTGCAGGGTAGTGAGGGTCGACGGCAGGCTGACATCGCGCAGGTTCGAACAGCAGGCAAAGACGTCTTGCTGAAGCTCCGTCATGCCCTCAGGCACCGTCACCTCGGTGAGGCTGTTGCAGCAGGCAAAGGCGGAGGCCTCAATCTGTTTGACGTGAAGGGGCAGCCGGAGATATTGCAGATGCTCACAGGAGTGGAAGGCTCGCTTGCCTATGTGGGTGAGATTGTCAGGCAGGTTGAGCACCGTCAAACCGGTACACCTGTAGGCGGCATACTCGCCTACCTTGCGCGCGGTGCGGGGCAGGGTGATGATGGAGAGGTGGGGGAGGTCTGTGAAGCAGCTGTCGGCCAACTCGACTACGGCATACTTTCGGCCGTCATGCTCCACCGTGTCGGGGATGGAGATGCTGCCATCGCCTACATACGGCTTGTCCGTCCCTGTATGGCGCACCAGGGCTACCCAACCGCTGTCGGGGTCAATCACATGGAAGTTGAACAAGAGGGAGTCGGCTTTGCTGTATGCCGTGAAGTCGGTCACCCGGGTGGTGGCGCGCAGATAGACGCCTAAGCCCACGCCGCAGAGCAGGAGCAGGCTGAGCATGACCATGAGCCGGCTGCGCTTCTTGACCAACGCCGCCTCGACAGCCTGCTTGAGCTTGGCTGCACCGGCATAACGGCGGGACGGCTCGGGCTCGACACACTTCTTGGCCACACGCATGATGGAGGCCGGCAGACGGTGGGTGCTGTGGGCGTTGATATAGTGTATGAGCTGGCCTACGCTGAAGATGTCGCTGCGACAGTCGGGGTGGGCGTCGTACGACATGAAGAGAGGCGTCCCGCCACAGGTGGTCTGAAAAATATCGGAGTAGCAATAGCCCAGGTCGATGATGCGCGCGTCGCCGCCCACGCGGGTCAGCATGATGTTGCGCGGCTGGAGGTCGAGATGCACTATCTGCCGCTGGTGCAGATAGTCGAGGCCCTCGCAGAGCTGGACGAGAAACTTGCAGAGGTTGTCGTTAGAGTTGAAGTAGTCGGGGGTTTGGATGAGGGTCTGGAGGAGGGTGAGGCCCTCGATGTTCTGCATGACGATGGAGGTAGGGCGGCCTTGCTCGTCGTGCTCCTGCCTGATGTAGCGGGGCAGGTAGACGCTGTCGAGCGTAATGCCTATCTCATATTCCTTGCGCAGGCTCTGGATGAAAGTGTCCTGACAGGCAAGCTCGGCCTTCAGTCTTTTGCGAAAGAGGGTCTGCCCGTCTTCTTCAAAGCGCTCTACGGTGCAGGTGCTGCCCTGAATGTCCGCAAAACCGTCGTTCATCTCTATCTCGATAGGTTCGCTGGAGAGGGATTGGCTGTTAAGATTGTGTGGGTACATATTCTATGAATAATCCTCCTTCCTGCTTGGCACAGACATAGTTGACGGGTTTCTCTCCGGGGTTGATGAGGCAGGTGAGAAGCAGGGGCTGATGCTCGACAAACTGCGAGCAGTGGAAGGTGGCGTCCTGGCGTATCTTGCTGCCGAGGCTCTCAAGCACACGGAACACTTCCATACCTTCGTACCTCACGGTGACACAGCGGTTGGGCGACCACATGAGGCGCAAGATACTGCCCTCGGGCAGCGAGGAGGTGAGAACCACCTTACCCAAGCAGGGCTCACTGCCTATATCCTGGCCAACATTCCCCTCTATATCTGCGCAAAATGCCGCAAAGTCGATGTAGCCACACAACTTGGCCAGCAGGTCGAGCGTGGTTACACGGATGCTATGGGGCTTGGTGGTTTGTTCAATCACACCCCAGAAGCGTTTGAGGGTGGTCGAGCTGATGGGTACGCCAGAACGCATGAAGATATGAGTGGCCAGCAGGATGAAATCCTTGTGCTGCTTCATGCAACGGCCCATCACCTCCTCCACACGCGCCCGGAGCAGTGGATAGTAAGGGTTTTCTTGTTTCATGGCAGACAAAGGTATTACATCTTCCGTGAAAAACACACAAAAAAAGTCCAATATTTAGGCAAAAATCTTGCCCCACCTTTACGATTTGAATAAATATAAGCGTCACTATTCGGGGGGGTAAAAAGTGCATATTTTCCAAGTGATTATGCTTTGGTAGAGCATCAAAGAAGGGCGGTGGCGGCACAATGAGCGAGTTTTGACGCTCTCGAAGTGCTTTTGCCACAGATATGTAGTACATTTGTGGCAGGCTCACACGCCGTGAGCCCCATCCACATCTGTATTATATGTATAAGCCACACCTTCTCGCCACCATCCTCTGCTGCCTTGCCGCCACGCCCTGCCTCGGCCAGCAGGTAGCCGACACCGGCCAACTCTCGGCCGAAGCCCTGGCCGCCGCCACCGACCTCACACTCAACGGCACACTGACCACGGAAGGCAACTCTGACTTTCGCAAACTCAGAGACCTCTGTCACAACCTGCGCCACCTCGACCTCAGCCGGGCTCGGTGCAGCCACATACCCCGCAACGCCTTCCACTCACGCCACGGCCTTGAGACCATCAGCCTGCCTGCGCAGGTGGAGACCATCGGCACACAAGCCTTCTACGCCTGCACCGCCCTGCGCGAGGTCACCCTGCCCGCCGGCCTGAGGCACGTGGAAGCGTCGGCCTTTGCCCGCTGCGAGGCGCTGACCGACCTGACCATAGAAGGCACGCCCGAGGTGGGCGACTTTGCCTTCATGGGCGTCAGCTCGCTGCGCAGCCTTACCCTGCGCTCGGCCGTGCCGCCTCGTCTCTCACCCACGGCCTTCAGCGGCATTGACGTGAGGAAAGTGAAACTCCACCTGCCGCCCGGAGCCACCGAGGCTTATCGCCGGGCCGAGGGATGGCAGCGCTTCTTCGGCGAAGGAAAGGCCGAAGTGGCGGTGTGCAATCCTACGGCTTGCCTCATGCCTGCCCCTGCCACCTTGGTCATGAACCCCGAAGCGCCTGCCCTGCACGTGGCAAGCCGCTGGATCATCACTGCGCCCAAGACCTTGGACAACGAAAAGGCGATAGCCCGGCAGATGCTCGACCGCCGCCTCACGGGGCTGAAGCGCAAGGGACAGACACGCCTGACGCTCGCGCTCGACACCATCGAAGGCGGCACTGAAGCCTACAGCCTACACATTGACGCCGAGGGAGTTACCATCAAAGGCTGCGACGCAGCCGGCGTCTTCTACGGCCTCATGACCCTCGACCAGCTGCTGCGAGGCAACGGTGCCGAGCTGCCCTGCGCCTCCCTGCCCGCCCTCCACATCGACGACCGGCCGCGACTGCCCATGCGCGAACTCATGGTGGACCCCTGCCGCCACTTCATCCCACTCGACGAACTGAAGGCTTTCATCCCAGAAATGGCACGCTACAAGCTCAACACCCTCCACCTCCACCTCAGCGACGACCAGGCATGGCGCGTAGAAATAAAAGCCTACCCCGAACTGACAGAGAAGGCCTCCTTCCGAGTGGGCATGGACGACAGCATGGCTCCCATCGGCGGCTACTACACGCAGCAACAGCTAAAGGACCTCGTGGAATTCGCTAAAAAATACCACGTGGAGCTTATACCCGAGATAGAGATGCCCGGCCACGAGGTGGCAGCCATCCACGTGTTCCCACAACTCACCTGTCACGCCAAACAACTGCCGATACGCACCACCTGCGGCGTGTCGAACGAACTGCTATGCCCCGGCAGTGAGTTCACCTACCGCTTCCTCGGCCAGGTGTTCAGGGAACTGGCCGCTATCTTCCCCTCGCCGTACGTTCACCTTGGGGGCGACGAGGCCGGCAACCCCGCCCTCGACTGCTGGACCGAATGCCCCAACTGCCAACAGCTGAAGCGCAAACTGGGCATCACCACCACCGACCGCTCAGACAACTGGCGGCTACAGGAATACCTCTTCGGCCGCATCATCGACACGCTGCAGACGCAGCACAGCAAGGTGCCCATGTTCTGGTACGAGACCGACTTCAAACACATACCCGAGGGCTGCGTGACCTTCGCCTGGCGACACGGACTGACCAAGGCTGCCCTGCTGGCAGCCCGGGCCAACAATGCCAAAATCCTGCTCTGCCCCGGCGAACACTGCTACTTAGACTATCCCATGGCCCACGGAGATATGCCCGAGAAGAACTGGGGTATGCCAACCACCACCCTCAAACAGACCTACAGCCTCGACCCGGCCTGGGGCATGGACGAAGACTTCCAGAAGAACAACGTCTTAGGCGTGGCCGGGACACTCTGGAGCGAGTGTATAGACACCCCGGAGCGCATCTACTACCAGGCCTACCCCCGCGCACTCGCCCTGAGCGAGGCCGGATGGAGCCCGCAGGCGGTACGCTCCTGGGAAGGCTTTAAACTACGCCTCGCCCCTACTCTACGTGACATGCAGCGACGCGGCATCTCCTTCTCCATGGAGGGGATGAGGTGACTGACGACCATAAACCGCCCGGCAGAAGGCATATCTACACAACGCCTCATCTCTCTGCCTCTACGCAGACTCCCACGAAGAGGACTGAGAAACCATGTGATTAGGCAGAAGACGTAGCGACGACGCAAACAGCAAGTTGACCTTCCTTCTCACTCAATGGAGCAAGGAAGAGGGCGTTAAGACTGACATACAACGCACGGCCCCCATGCGGCGCAGACCTTCAATGGGTCTGACTGCATGGGGGCTGTGGTGTATGTGAGGCCTGCGCCGGATAAGATGCCGGAAGGTACGGCAGGTGAGGCGGCGGAAAGGGGTAGGCCTATTATAGGAGGCTTCCTTTAGGGCACGAGGACCTTACGTCCATTGAGCACATAGACTCCAGAGGGAAGGAAGAGGGTCTTGTTGCCCTGGATGCGGGTGTGGAGGACGAGGCGGCCGGCTGTGTCGTAGAGAGAGACCTGCGTGGCGTCGGGGGCTACTACGGTGAGACGACCGGGAGCTGCATAGAAGTCAAGACGCTGTCGTCCTTCGAGAGAAGTGATGCCCGTTTGGTGAATCTGCCCTTCTTTCTGGTACACACGCACCCAGTCGAATAAGGTCTCATAAGTGAAGCCTGTATCGGGATTGGCAGCCCAGCCACCATTACCCACACTCTGATTAAGGATGATATAGAAGGGAGCGTCGAAGGGCCATTGGCCGTTAGAGAGGGCATAGTCGTTGTCTTTGAGCTTGGCATAGGAGAACACCTTCTCGCCGTCGACAAACCACGAGAGGAGGTCTTCGCTCCACTCCAAGCCAAAGGTGTGGTAATTACCGGGGGTGACGCCCTGCTTCGACCCTGACTTGACGGGGTTGTTGGAGTTGCCCATTCCGCCATCGCCGGCACCATTGGCCCAGCCTGTATGGATGGTATGGAAGGAGATGCTCTGAGCGTCAATTTGCTCCCATATATCTATCTCTCCGGCGTAGGGCCATCCTTTGGAGTTGTCTTGAGGCATCATCCAGAAGGCGGGGAAGTTACCCGCATAGGGCTGGGTGAGAAGTCGGCCCTCTATCTTACCATAGGTGCAGCTGAAGAGGTTGGAGCTGTTGATGGCGCCTGAGATCATGGCTACGTTGCCTTCTGCCTCGGCCATGGCGCCTGGAGTGGCAATGCAACGGGCCACAAACTTACCATCTTCGATGTAACCGGTGGCTGCCTGACCGGCTTCAGTCTGTGCGATGAAGCGCTTCCACGTTGGGTTGGCGCGGCTGTCGCGACGCCACTTCTCAGCGTCGGGCTGTGTGCCGTCGGCGCCATTAAACTCATCGCTCCACACCAGCTCATATTCAGAGTTGATGGGCTGAAAGTCTGCGGAAATACGCACGTCGCCGTCGATGCTGTCGGCAGGGATGGTGAGCGAGGTCACGGAGGAGAGGTCTACGGTATACTCGCTCCACTGGCGGTTGCCATTGTAGAACTGCTTGCCGTCGATATCGTGGCCATGGCGCACTACCAGACGGTCGGCCTCATAACCTTCGGCGGCAGGAACGGGGCGAACGGTGAGCGCCTGCCCGTAGGGGATGATCTTAGAAAGACCTGCCACGCCGGCGCCAACGATGGAGCCATTGGTGGTGAGCACTTCGAGTTTGCCCGCACCGTCGTAGACATTCATCATGAAGTCGACCACATAACCGGCATTCTCGTTAATCTTATTACTCCCATTCTCAGACCATTGGCCGGCCGGGTCGATGTTGTTCCAGTCTATCTTGAAACGGGCGCGATAGATGCCGGGCTCAAGGTCTGCGGGAATGGTGAACTGGGGCACGGCGTTGACGGGCACGGTACCGGGGTTGGCGATGGCTTCGCCCAGGCTGTTGCGATTGTTGTAGCAGGAATAGGCCAGGAGTTCACTGGCGGAGGTGGGCACGCCGTTGTCGCCGAGATTGCAGTCGAAGGCGCCGTTATGGTCGCGGTCAAGGTAGAAATAGGTGTGCATGGCGCGACCGGTATAGTTGACGGCGATGTTGATGGTCTCGCCGGCCACCACGCCCTTGGCCATATTGGTCAGATTGCGAAACACGTAGTTGGTGCCGGTGAGGGTAAACTGCTTTTCTCCACTCTGCGAGCCTGTCACGGTGATGCTGTTGAGATTGCGGTCGGTACGTGTAATCTGAAGGTCCTCGGAGAAGTTCAGCTCATAGCCTTGTGCCTCGGCCTCGGGGTCAGAGTCTACGAAGACGGGGGTGATACGCACATCGCCATCCATCCACTTAGCGGGGATGGTGTAAGTGAGGTCGTCGTTGAAACGGATGGCGGGCACGACGACATCTTCATACTGCGGGGTGGAGTGAACGAGGGAGTCTTTGTTGAGGTAACCGTGGCGGATGGTTATCTGCTTGAGGTAGAAGCCATCGCCGGGCTTGGCCTTGATGGTGAAGGGCTTCCCAAACTCGGCCTTGGTATTGTCAAGCGCCCTGCCCTCGGCATCGAGGATTTCGCCGTTAGTGCCCTCGGCATTCTGACCACGGGTGACGGTCACCTCAGCCAGGTGGATGTTGAGGCGGGTATCAACGATGATACCGCCATTCCTGGTGATTTCATTGCCGGAGACTACGCTACCACCTGCATCTATGTCGTCCCAGTCTATCTTGTAGCGGATGCGATAGAAGCCCGGGGTCAGGTCTGCGGGGATGGTAAAGCTGGAAGGCTGGAGAGAGTTGGAGCTACCGGCACTTTGGCCCTTGCTGTTCTTGCCGTTGTAGTAAGAGTAGGTCATGATGTCGCTCTCAGCCGTGGGGGTGCCATCTGCGTTGATGTCCATGTTGAAGCGGCCGTCACGATTGCGGTCCAGATAGATGTAGGAGTGCATCCAGGTAGAGAAGGTGCTGGTGAAGGCAGGAGTCACCACCTCGCCGGCCATAGCCTGAAGCTGGTCAGCGAGCTTAGCGAAGTAGAGTTTGCGGCTGCTTGCCTGGTTGGTAGTCACCTGCTGCACCACGCCTTTGGAATCGGTGAGTTTGACGGCAGAGGTGGAGCGGGTTTCGTGTGTGATGGTTGAACTTTCGTTGTAGTTATAGGGGTAGTCTTCATACTGCACGCGGGGCAGCGATGAGTTGTTAACTTCGATGTCGTCGATATAGGCCACATAGTCGGCTCCCAGTGCGTGTGTCGACTCGCAGTCGGTCACGACGACGAAGCTGTATATCTGCACGCCCTTGGCTGCGCTGAGGGGGAAGACGCAGTCATACCATTTGTCTGTACCGATGGCGTTGACAGACATTTGGTTGAACTGTACCACGGTCTCTGGCTGGCTGGGGCGGTCCACACGCTTGCCAAGACCGATGAGCATCACGCGGCCGGGCTGCGGGCGATATAGCTTGACATGTGCATAGACCGTCTGTGGGGTGAGGTCGATGGGGGTATTGAATTCGATGCGGGCGCCGAAGGTATTGCTGCCATAGCGCGAACGTTGTACGCCGAGCACTCGGTCGGAGTTGTTGATGTCGCCGAGAAGGTCGTCAGTCACCTTGTAGGGATTTCCCACCACTGCGGCGTTGCCTGTAAGTTTACCCGTGCGGAAGGGGGATGCCTCCCAGGTGTCATAGACTCCCACAGACTTGTAAGAGTCCTCTGTCTCGAAGTCAATGCTAAGGAGTGACTGGGCAGGAGCTGCGAGCGGCAGGGCCAGGGCAGCAAGACCGATAAGTATATTGAGTTTCATGAGAAGGACGTATTAGGGGTTAGAAGACAGAGACCGTATGCAGCGTGGGGCAAGCCTTGCTGTCTGTAATGTTGATGCGCACATACTTGGCCTGGAAGCCATCGCCGTAGTTGGAGGTGCTACCGTTGAGGGGGATGATGCGCTTGTAGCCCACGGTGGTCATGACGTTGGTACCTTTTTTGGTCCATGTAGCGCCGTCTGTGCTTATCTCTATTTCAAAGCCCTTGATGCGCTGGCCGAGCTGTATGTACTCCTGAAGGGCTACATAGTGTATGGTCTGCACCTGTGGCAGGGTGATGGTGATAGAGGCTGTGTTTTCGCCGTCGGGGGCTGCCCAGTAGGTGGTGGAGTCGCCGTCTATGATGTTGTCGGCGTGGTAGGTGCGTGTCTGTCCGTTGCTTCGGGTGACGGTGGCCGATATTTCTGTGCCGGCCTGGCGTGCAAGGTCGGTGCCAAGACGGGCACGGAGCATGACGCCAAGCTTCCTGAGCTCATCCACGTCGGCCTGTGGCAGGCTACCGCTCTTGTCTGGCGGGAAGTTGAGGATGAGGGTGGCGTTGCGGCCTACGGTTTCGAGATACATCTTGAAGAGGGTCTCGGCCGACTTGACGCTCTCGCCCTCGTGCCAGAACCATCCTGAGGTAGTGGCCTTGGCATCGCTCTCGCCGGGGAACCACTGCCAGGCGTTCTCGTCACCTGAGGTGCCGTCGCCGTACGACCAGCAGGTCTCGCCGGCCCATCCGGCTTCGTTGCCTATCCAGCGGGCTTCGCCTCCCACGCCCCACATGATGATGTGCGGGCATGCGTTGTGGATGGAGTCGCGGAGGTTGGGGATGTCGTAGTAGCGTGTGGCATTGTCGATGGTGCGGTTTTCGTTGGCGCCGCCATAGTAGCCGCTGGCGCCGGTAGCGCCGTCAAACCACATCTCGAATTGGTCGTTGCCGTACTTGGCTATCTCGGCACACTGAGGGAGGAAGACTTTCTCCGCATAGTCGGAGGTGTAGAAGCCGTCGGGGCCCTTCGTGCCCCAGTAGGCGGAGTTGCGGTCCCAGGGTGAGATGTAGAAGCCGTACTTCATGCCGAGGTCCTTGGCGGCGGCGGCGAAGTCGCGAGGTATGTTTGTCTGCCGTCCGAACTCGTTGCCTGAGTTGGTCACGTTGTGGGTGGTGGTGGCGGTAGGCCAGAGACAGAAGCCGTCGTGGTGTTTCACCACAGCTATGCCGCCTCTCATGCCGGCTGCCTTGATGGCCTCGAGCCATTGGCGAGGGTTGGGGGCGGCGGTGGGAGCGAAGCGTGTTTCAGCCTCATCGCCATTGCCCCACTCCAGACCGGTGTAGGTGTTCATGCCGTAGTGGAAGAAGCCGTAAAACTCGGTCTGGTTCCAGGCGAGCTGGCGTGCGGTGGGCACGGGAAACACGGGAGCGGGCTCGTTCTCCGGGTTATCCGCCACTTCATTAATCATCGTGAGCCCTGTCTCTTGTGCAGCAGCCGTGGCGGGATATGCCAGGGCCAGGACAAGGGCTGAAGCATAGATTAGGGTATTTTTCATAGTGTGTATATAGTGGTTGGTGAATTGTCTGAGGTATGCCGGACGTGCAGTCCGGTATGTCGGGCAGCCGGCCCGTTATGGCGGCCAATGTCTCAGGCCGGGTAATGGAGCTCGGCGTCGGTGGCTTTCAGTAGCACTTCTTCCAGGTACTTCCGGCTCTCGTAGCGGGCCATGGGCAAGTCGTGGAGCAGGTAAGTGCCACAGTCCTTGGCAGTGGCGCCCGGTATCTCGCCCTCATAGTCGGCTATGAAGGCGAAGGTGTCGCGCAGCAGGGGGAGAATGTCGCGCGGTTCGAGACTGCCTTTAACCAGCAGGTAGTTGCCGGTGAGGCATCCCATCGGACCCCAGTATACGATGCGGTCTTTCCACTCGGCGCGGTTGCGCAGGTAGGTGGCTGCCAGATGTTCGATGGTGTGTATGGCGCCCTGTCCGAGCACCGGCTCGCGGTTCGGCAACTTCATGCGCACGTCGAAGGTGGTCACCACTTCGCCGCCCACGTCATCGCGGCGCGACACATATACACCGCGCCTGAGGCGGAGGTGGTCGATGGTAAAGCTGGGTATCTTGTCCATAATCGTGGGTGGGTCTGAGGGGTGTGGGAAGGGGGGCGGCGCAGTCGCCTACTGCCCATGGCGGGAGCTACGCGGCTGAGGCTGCCAGGGTGAGGGCTTCGAGCAGGGCGTGGGTCACTCCGAACGAGCGTCCGGCCATGGTGGCCCAGAAGTCGGCGTACTGGTCGAAGTGATGGTCTGCTCCGGGGGTGTCGCTGATGATACGGAAGCTGAGGAAGGGCAGCTTGTAGAGGTGACACACCTGGGCCAGAGCGCCGCTCTCCATGTCTACGGCCAGCCCTTGGGGGTAGGCGGTCTTGATGGCGTCCAGGGCGGCGCGGTCGGTGACGAATTGGTCGCCGCTGCAGATGAGGCCGGCATGGATGCGTGTGGCTGTCTGCAACGCGGTGGCCACTTTGAGCAGGGCCTCGTCGGCAGCGAAATAGTGCGGCAGGCCTTGCACTTGGCCGTGGGCTGCTTCCGGGCCGCAGTCTACGTCGTGATAGGCCACCCGGGCGCCCACCACTACGTCCATCACCCCGGCCACGGGGTCTATGCCGCCGGCCACGCCTGTGTTGATGAGGGCGTCGGGATGGCAGAAGCTGATGAGTTCCACCGCACATACGGCAGCGTTCACCTTGCCTATACCGCTCTCTGCCAGCACGATGCGATGACCATGCAGGGTGCCTTCCACGAAGGTCAGGAAGCCATGGCTCACTGTCGTCAGCGCGTCGAGCACGCCGGCGAGCTGTTCAAACTCTTTGTGCATGGCATTGATGATGGCAAAAGTCATAGGGCGGTGTGGAGGAATGTATCTGCGGAATAAGCCCGAATATCTGCGGAGATGAACCGGTATATCTGCGGAGGGAGGGCGGTGCACCTGCCGCAAGGGGGAGGCGGTGGCGCTGTCTTGACGGCGTGCATGCCCTTGCCCGGCTATGGGGCAGCGCAGCTGTCGGGTGCTTAGGTCGCGGGATTACGCCGTAGGGGCATGACGGCCGGAGCCTAATCGTTCACGTTTGCAAAGATAGAGCAAAGCTCAAAATGTAACGCGGCAAGCCGCCCCACATCTTTGCAATTTAGCATTATTAACTATATCTTCTGCCAAATAGCACACTCTTCGGGGTAAGGGGCGGTGATATCGATGGATTGGTGGCTGACGGGGTGTTCAAAGCATATCCGGCGGGCGTGGAGGCTGATGGAGGCGTCGGGGTTGGAGCGGCGCGCTCCATACTTGAGGTCGCCCTTGATGGTCATGCCTGCATGGGCCAGCTGGCAGCGTATCTGATGGTGGCGGCCGGTGTGCAGGTGCACTTCGACCAGGGAGTAGCGCTCGCCGCGCCTCAGCAGTTCATAGTCGAGGGTGGCGCGTTTGGCGTCGCGCGTGCCTTCGGCCACCACGTACGACTTGTTTTGCCGCTCGTTTCTCACAAGCCAGTCGTCGAGGGTGGCGGTGGGGCGTTCGGGGCATCCTTCCACGATGGCATGGTAGGTCTTGCTGACGTCTTTGCGTCGAAACATTTCGCTGAGGCGCGAGAGGGCTTTCGAGGTGCGTGCAAAGACCACGACGCCGCTTACGGGGCGGTCGAGCCTGTGCACCACGCCGAGGAAGACGTTGCCCGGTTTGGCGTATTTGGCTTTGAGGTATGCCTTCAGCTGCTCGCTGAGGGGGGTATCGCCGGTTTTGTCGCCCTGCACAATCTCGCCGGCGGCCTTGTTGACTATGAGCAGGTGGTTATCTTCGTAGAGTACTTCCATGGAGGGGTAGTTAGGGCCGTATAGATAGCGTGCAGAGGTTAAGGAGTCAGGCGCCGCCCTGTCCGTCGTGCGGGCAGTGGGTGCTCAACTGCTTAACCTCTACTCTGGGTATGGCTTTGCCGGGGCTTACATATTCATGCCGCCGTCCACCTGTATCACCTGACCGCTCACATAGCTGCTGAGGTCTGAGGCGAGGAAGGTGGCCACATTGGCGATGTCTTCGGGCTGTCCGCCGCGACGCAGGGGGATAGCTTTCATCCACTCCTTGCGCACGTCGTCGGAGAGGGCGGCTGTCATGGCCGTCTCAATGAAGCCGGGGGCTATGGCGTTGGCGCGCACGCCGCGGCTGCCCATTTCCTGAGCCACGCTCTTGGCCAGGGCGATGAGGCCGGCCTTAGAGGCGGCGTAGTTTGACTGGCCTGCGTTGCCGTGAACGCCCACGACCGAGGCCATATTGATGATCGAACCGCTGCGCTGACGCATCATGATGGGGGTGCAGGCGTGGATGAAGTTGAAGGCCGACTTGAGGTTGACGGCAATCACGGCGTCCCACTGTGCCTCTGACATGCGCATCATAAGGCCGTCTTTGGTGATGCCTGCGTTGTTGACGAGGATGTCGATGGAACCGAAGTCGGCGTGCACCTTGGCCACTACCTCGGCGGTCTCGTCGAAGCTGGCGGCGTTGGAGGCATATGCCTGACACTTCACGCCCTTGGCTTCAATCTCCTTGCGGGTGGCTTCGCCGTTCTCGTCGATGACGAGGTCTGTAAATGCGATGTTCGCGCCTTCTTCGGCGAACTTGACGGCTATGGCCTTACCGATGCCGCGGGCAGCACCTGTAATCAGGGCGGTTTTACCAGTTAATAATCCCATGGTGTTGAAGTTGTTATGTGTATGAGTGAAAATTGTGGTCTGTGTCGTCACCGTCTCCCTTAGTCTAAGGCCGGCGGCATGTTGAGCACTCTGACGAGGATGCCCTTCACGATGGGGTAGGTCTCGTCTTCCGTCAGTCCTTCGCCTAAGCGGTCGTAGATGTAGGGCACTTCGAGCCCCTTGACGGAGTAGTGTATGATGTCGGTCATGAGGCCGACGTCTTCTATGCGGAAGCGCCCCTTGTCTATGCCCTCCTGCAGCACGGCGCGGAGTATGCGGTGCTCGTGGGCGTCGAATGTGCGGCGCACTTTCTCCACCATCCAGATGTTGCGGAAGAACTCTGCTCTGAGCGAGCCGTTGCGCAGCACTGTCTCGCGTATGATGCTGAGGTGGGTGTATACAAGGGCAAAGATTTTCTCCTCGGGCTCGGCGTGCATGGTCTGCACGGCCTTGAGCTTCTCTGAGAGCAAGGCGAGCTCCTCCTCTATCACGGCGTAGTATATCTCTTCCTTGTGGCGGAAGTAAGTATATAGGGTACGGCGGCCACGGCCGGAGGCCTTGGCTATGTCGTTCATCGTAGTGCCTTCAAGGCCGTTGCGGGCAAAAAGCTCACGGGCCATCTCTATGAGTCGTTGCCTGGTCTTTGTCATCGGTATATCTCTGCTATGTGGAGGGGTGATATGCGCAGACGCTGAGGAGTTATCTCGCCGGGAGGGGCAATAAGCACAAATCCTCGTTGTGTGTGCAAAGTTACGGCTTTATTTTTTCACACCGTGCATAGCGTACCGCTTTTTTCTCAATCTCTGTCAGTTTTTGCCACAACTATGGCGCAGTGGGTGGGAGGCCAATCAGAAAACCTGCCAAGCATCACCGGGCCTCTACCCTACGTCACCATGCCCCTGCATGTACATCCGGTTCGAACTACATGTACATCTAGGAAAAACTACATGTACATCTAGGAAAAACTAC
>CAMAMB010000004.1 GCA_945836755.1 uncultured Bacteroidales bacterium | reverse complement strand
TAGGCAAAGCCGAAGGATTTGAGCTTTCCACTTCCGAGCCGCCGCCTATCTACTCTAAAGATAGTGCAGGGCGAGTGAGGCCAAATAGGCAAAGCCGAAGGATTTGTGCTTTCCACTTCCGAGCCGCCGCCTTCCTCGCGTGCGTTCACTAAGTCAGCTCTCTTGTGCGGCCGTGTGCCCATCCTGCGCGGCTGACATACCGGGCAGCAAAGGCGTCTCGCCGTGACGGGAAGGCTTCGCGCGAATGGTTTTCGACCGAAGCCACATCTGTTTTCGGCCGAAACCACATCTGTTTTCGGCCAGAACCATATCTGTTTTCGGCCGAAACCACTCGGCAAGATGTCTTCCCGTTACGTCGCATAGCAGGTCACTCCCGGCCGGACGCCCACACCTTATGGGAATGGACGATATGCTTGTGGCGCATACCGAAGCGAACCATGACCGGAGCGAGGCCAACAAGATGGTGTGCATCGAATGAGCATTTTTAATGCTTAAAATTGACAACTTGAGTACTCAAAACGAAGGTAAATACTTAATTATCTGCCTCATAATGAACAAAAAACGCGCGCGACCTTGGCAGTGTTTGACAAAAAGACGTACCTTTGCACCAAAATACAAGACACACTTTTTTATTATTAACCAACGAACATTGATTATGTACGAAGAAAAGGCTGGCGAACTTGCCGGTAAGATTTGGGAAGCCCTCAACGAAGGCGGCAAGCTCACAGGTAAAGAGTTGAAGAAGGCTACAAAAGCACGCAGCGAGAAGGACCTCTATCTCGGCCTCGGCTGGTTGCTCCGCGAAGGCAAGCTCGACATCGTAGAAGTGGAGAAGGACATCGAAGTGGCCCTCAAAGCCTAAGCGCCTCCCTCACCAACCCAACAAAGACTTTTCCCTTACACCACATACGCAGTGGTCAGGTATCATTAAAGCAGCGAGTGAAGTTTACCTATACCTTTCAGTAATCAGGTAACTCCCTCGCTGTTTTGTAGTACGTTACCGCTCTACGCCACTGATACAGACTATGACTGACACACCTTTCAGACACGGCATCTCCGTGCTCATACCCGTCTACAACTATGATTGCACCCTCTATGTGCGAGGGCTCGTGGCCCAGCTGGAGGCCCTCATGGCCGAGGAGGCAGATAGAGGCATGGGCTACGAGGTGCTTCTGCTTGACGACGCCTCCACCGACACCGAGACACTGCACGCCAACCGCGCGCTTAACCGCCTGCCTCACACACAGTATATTGAGGCTACCACAAACCGCGGCAGAGCGCTGGGACTCAACCTCTTGCTCGACAGGGCACAGTATCAGTATGTCTTGGTGACCGATGCCGACGCAGCCATCGTCAGTCCCCACTATCTGTCTACCTATTGGGACCATCGCACCGAAGCACCCGTGCTCGTGGGCGGCCTGACCTCAGCCATCCCCGAACTGGCAGGTCATGAGTTGAGATACCGTTACGAAAAACACGCCGAGGAAGAGCGCCGTCGCCGCTTCGCCCACACTCGCCGAGTAGACGCCGACGCCGTCTACCACCACTTCTCCACCTTCAATCTATGGATGGACCGCAGAGTCACCGCATCGTACCGTTTCGACGAACGCTGCGAGGAATACGGCTATGAAGATGCCCTCTTCGGCCTCACCCTCAGAGAGAGAGGCGTACCTGCCCGCTACATTGACAATCCGCTGGCCCACCTTGGCATAGATAGTAACCGAAGCTTCCTGGAAAAGACGGAAGCCTCGCTGCGCACCCTCTCGCGTCTGACGGGCCTCATGCAAGCCAGCGCCGGCACCTCGCGCTTGTGGCAGCGCCTGTGCGGGATGGGCATGGGTAGCCTTGTGGCCGCCCTTTTTAACCGCGTCAAGCCCCTCATGCAGCGTCAGCTCTATGGACGCAAACCTTCGCTTATTGTCTTTCAACTATACAAATTAGGCTACTACGCAGCCCTCATGAAGGCAAAAAGACAGGGCTCAAACCAAAAATAAGGCCGTCGGGCCTTTGCTCTTTAAACGCCGCGCAGTACTTTTGCCCCTGGTGACAAATCATATCCAGACATCTACTCACTAATTTCTTAAATATTCCCCTTACCATGAACAAGAAGATTTTGGTTACCGGCGGTACCGGTTTCATTGGTTCTCACACCACAGTCGAACTTCAGAATGCCGGCTATGAGGTAGTCATCATCGACAACCTCTCTAACTCAAAAGCCGATGTGGTGGACGGCATCGAGAAGATTACCGGCATACGTCCCGCCTTCGAAGAGGTGGACTGCTGCGACCTGCCCGCTCTCGAGGGCGTGTTCCAGAAGTATCCCGGCATTCAGGGCATCATCCACTTCGCAGCCTCCAAGGCAGTGGGCGAAAGTGTGGAGAAGCCCCTGAAGTACTATGAGAACAATCTCGTATCGCTCATCAACCTCCTGAAGCTCATGCCCAAATACGACGTAAAGGGCATCATCTTCTCTTCTTCCTGCACCGTCTACGGCCAACCCGATCCCGAAAACCTGCCCGTGACCGAAGCTGCTCCCATCAAGAAGGCTGAAAGCCCCTACGGCAACACCAAGCAGATCAACGAGGAAATCGTGCAAGACTACGTACACAGCGGTGCCCCCATCAGCGCCATCCTGCTGCGTTACTTCAACCCCATTGGCTCACACCCGTCTGGCATCATCGGCGAAATGCCCAACGGAGTGCCCGCTAACCTCATCCCCTATCTCACCCAGACGGCCATCGGCATACGTCCCAGCCTCAAAGTGTTCGGCGACGACTACGACACCCCCGACGGCAGCTGCATCCGCGACTACATCTACGTGCTCGACCTCGCCAAAGCCCATGTGGCTGCCATGGAACGCATCATCCAGGGCAAGAACACCGAGAAAGTCGAAATCTACAACGTGGGCACCGGAACCGGCGTCAGTGTGCTGGAACTCATCAATACCTTCGAGAAATGTACCGGCGTGAAGCTCAACTATGAGATAGCACCCCGTCGCGAAGGCGATATTGAGAAGGTTTGGGGCAACGTTGACAAGGCCAATAAGGTGCTCGGCTGGAAGGCTGTCCACACCCTTGAAGAAGCCCTGACATCTGCATGGAACTGGCAGCAGAAGCTGCGCGAGCGCGGCATCATGTAGCCCATAGTAAGGCCCAGGGCGTCACTCAAGCTGTGACACCACGGGCCTGCTTACCGAAAGAGAGTTTATAACCCCCGCCTGCCATCATCAGAGGGCGACGCAGCGTTATAAACTCTCTCTCCTTTACCCCCTCTCACCCTCACTCCATACACCTACTTCCCCGGTACTGACACCGCGGCAGCCGGGCAATCCGCCGGCCGCTCACCTACAGGCAGCAGCATCGGCAATACATTGAACGATTTTGGCACGTCCTTACTACCTGCTCGAAGAGCAACGCCTGCGCCGCAACCTGGCGCTCATAGCAGATGTGGCCCGGCGTAGCGGCTGCGAGATTATACTCGCCTTCAAGGCTTTTGCCCTTTGGAAAACCTTCCCCATCTTCCGCGAATACATCGGCCACACGACCGCCTCATCTCCGCACGAGGCCCTGCTCGCCTGGCGCGAGTTCGGCTCCAAGGCCCATACTTACTCCCCCGCTTACGAAGACGATACGTTTCAGACCATCGTGGAGGCGTCGTCCCACATCACTTTCAACAGCCTGAGCCAGTATCGCCACTTCTGGCCCAAGGTGAAGGCAGCTGGCGCCCATGCCCCCGAAGTGGGGCTGAGAGTAAACCCCGAGTACAGCGAGATAGAGACAGACCTGTATAACCCGTGCGCCCCGGGTTCGCGCTTTGGTGTGCGGTCCACAGACCTGCCCCGCGTGCTGCCCGAAGGCATCACCGGCTTTCATTGCCACAACCACTGCGAGAGCGACGCCGGCGCCCTCGTTCGCTCATTGGCCCACTTGGAGGCTAAGTTCAGCCCGTGGTTTGACCAAATCAAGTGGCTCAACCTCGGAGGCGGCCACCTCATGACCCGCAAGGGTTACCAGGTGGATCTACTCATTCACACACTGCAGGACCTGCGCCGCCGCTATCCCCATCTGCATGTCATCTTAGAGCCGGGCTCAGCCTTTGCCTGGCAAACGGGCTCCCTCTTCGCTACAGTGGTGGACATTGTGACTTCCTGCGGTATCAAGACTGCGATACTCAACGTCAGCTTTACCTGCCACATGCCCGACTGTTTAGAAATGCCCTACCATCCCGCTATCAAGGACGCGGAGACACTGGCTGACGGCGCCGAGGTGGGCCATGAGCAAGAAGACTGTGTGTACCGCCTCGGAGGTAACAGTTGCCTGAGCGGCGACTTCATGGGCTACTGGCGCTTTGAGCGTCCGCTACAAGTGGGCGACACCATCGAGCTGCTCGACATGATACATTATACCACGGTCAAGACGAACACCTTCAACGGCATAGCCCATCCCGACCTCCGCCTGCTCAGAACTGATGGCACCGAGGTGCTGCTGCGACGCTACGGCTACGAAGACTATCGCAACCGCATGGACTGACCATTCCCCGTTTACAGACAACCCCACAGACACTACCATCGTGCTTCTACTACCCCGTCAGCTACCGGCTGTCAGCAATCTCCGCCGCCAGGGCTTCGCGGTGGACGAGTATGACCCGTCTGTCAGCCCCCTCCCTGAAGGCTTCCGCGACGTACTGCTGCTGAACCTGATGCCCATCAAACCCGTCACAGAGGAAGATATTGCCCGAAGCCTCTGCATGACCGGGCGGAACGTGAGGCTGGTGCCCATCACCCTTGACGGTCAACGCTTTAAGCATACACCGCAAACGTACATAGACCGATACTATCTGCCCTTTACACAAGCGGCAGACCTGCACCCTGCCGGCGTCATTGTGACAGGAGCTCCCTTGGAGCAGATGTCGTTCGAGGAGGTGCGTTACTGGGAGCAGTTGTGTCACTTTATGGATTGGGCCGACACCCACACCCGCTCTACCCTCTATATATGCTGGGCGGCGCAGGCTGCGCTGTACCACTTCTATCATGTAGACAAGGTGGCGTTGACTGCCAAGTGCTTCGGCATCTTTCCACAAGAACTTATCCCCGCAACTCCCTTACCAGAGCACACCGCCCTACACGCGGGGACCGGCGCGGGAGAGATAGTCACCCCTCGCTGCCACAACCTGCTGCGCAACCTGCCCCGACCTTTCTACATGCCCCATTCCCGCCATACAGGACTGCTCACCCACGACCTTTTGGCCCATGGTGACGAAGGCCTCGTCGTGCTGGCTCATGGCGAAGAGTGCGGCCCGTCACTTTGTGCCTCTCGGGATGCAAGGCGAGTCTTTATCTCGGGACACCTGGAGTATGAGCCTTTTACCTTGCACAACGAGTATCAGCGAGACCTCACTCGCGGCCTACCCATAGCGCCGCCCCTCCATTATTATAAGAAGGACGGGCAGCCCGATTATCGTTGGAAGGCCTCGTGCGCAGCCTTTTATGACAATTATCTCAGTCTGTTGGAATAGCTACATACCCATTTTTAGTGGGCGCAAGGCAATAAGTGAGGCTTTTGGGCGTTTATATAAAGAGTGAGTAGGCCTCTACGCAAATGAAGTCCCCTTCACATCTCCTTACTCCTATTATAGAAGTTACATGATAGAATATATCCGTGGCCGCATAGAAGACCTGACCCCCACCGGCGTAGTGTTAGAGACACGCGGAGGTGTGGGCTACGGCCTGTCAATATCGCTCAACACCTATACAGCCCTCCAAGGCAAAGAAGAAGCACGCCTCTATGTCTATGAAAGTATAAGGGAAGACGCCTGGCAGCTTTACGGTTTTGCCACATCTGTCGAACGGGAGATTTTCATCCTGCTCATCAGCGTCTCAGGCATCGGTGGTCAGACCGCCCGCATGATACTCTCCGCCTTCAGCCCGGGCGACCTTGTCAGGATAGTACGCCAGGAAGATGTGCGAAGCCTCAGAAGTGTGAAAGGTATTGGTCCCAAGGCCGCCGCCCGTCTGATAGTAGACCTGCAAGGTAAGATGGACGGTATAGAAGCCGGGGCAGGTTCAGCCACAAGCGGTCATTCGACGGCTGCCATATCCCCCATGGTGGAGGAAGCCGTGCAGGCTCTCACAGTCTTGGGCTTCAGTCCGGCACCGACGCAGAAGGTGGTGCAGGCCATCATTTTGGAAGAGCCGGACATCAAGGTGGAACGCCTTATCAAGCTCGCCCTCAAGCGGTTGTAGTACATAAGAAACCATTAAATAGGTTGAACGCGCCGGCGATACTACCGGCCATCCACTGAATGAAGAGTTGAAGTTCGTACGTTATATAGTCCTACTTGCAATAGCGGTAGTGGTAGTGGAAGCTGCTACTGCCTTTGCCGCTTATATACCTTTAGCTTCTCGTCCGGCCACCTCGGTGGAGACGAAAAGCCGGGAACGTGCGGCCACAGCCTCCGACGTGCCAGTGCATGCCACTGCCACATGGGCGCCTAGTAAAGTGGATAGTGTAAAGCCTACGACAATTCTCACCCTCAGCGACACCATCCATGCGCCGGTAGACCTGCGTGACCCTTCCAACCTTCGTACCGCCTCAGAGTACGACCCACTCACCGGCCAGTACCGTTTTGGTACCAAACTCGGCGAGGGCGATAAGGCTACATATATAGATGTGCCTTTCTATCTCTCCTTCGAAGAATATATGAAACTCATGGAGAGTAGGGGACAGAGTGCTTGGTACAGACAGAAAAACGCGGAAGAGTTTCAGACGAAGGGAAAAGAACAATTCGACTTCACCGACCTTCATTTCAGACTGGGTAAACTCGAGAAGATCTTTGGCCCGGGTGGTGTGCGCATCAAGACACAGGGCTCGGCAGAGTTGAAAATAGGTGCCAACACCCGCTTCACAGACAATCCCTCCCTCAGCGAACGCAACAGGAAGGTCTTCGGCTTTGACTTCAACGAGAAAATCAATCTTAGCCTCAATGGCAAGGTGGGTGACAAGGTCAATATGGACTTTAACTACAACTCAGAAGCCACCTTTGACTTTGATACCCAACAGATAAAACTACGCTATGAAGGCAAGGAAGACGAGATTATCAAGCTCATAGAGGCAGGCGATGTGTCCATGCCCTCTAACACCGGCCTCATACGGGGTGCCACTTCCCTCTTCGGCGTCAGGACAGACCTTCAGTTTGGGCGTCTGAAATTGCAAACGGTGGTGTCGCAGAAGAATAGCAGCACGACCAGCGTCTCCTCCTCCGGCGGGTCACAACTCTCCTCCTACGAATTCAGTGCCGACGCCTACGACGAAAACCGCCACTTCTTCCTTTCACACTACTTCAGAGACCGCTACAACGCGGCCATGAAGCAACTGCCCAACATCACGACAGGTATCACCATCAACCGTATTGAAGTCTGGGTGACCAACAAGACCGGCCAGACAAACGATACGCGCAACATTGTAGGGTTCACTGACTTGGGAGAACGCGACAACATCAGTAACCCCATGTGGGGCCTGGGGGCTACCGAGAACCCTTCCAATGCCTCAAACAGCCTCTACGAAACGCTCTGCTCCGCCATTCCCGAGGCACGCAATATCTCACAGGCTACTGCCGCACTTGACGGCTGGGGAATGCAGGGTGGGGTGGACTATGAGAAGTTGGAGTCTGCCCGCAAGCTCTCAAGCAGCGAGTATACCCTGAACTCAGCTCTTGGATATATCTCTCTCAAACAGACCTTGCAGACCGATCAGGTCTTGGCCGTGGCCTATGAATATACCTATAAGGGGCAGACCTATCAGGTAGGTGAACTGAGTTCTGACTTTAGAACCAACACCGAGGCGCTATATGTCAAGACTCTGAAGAATACAGCCTGCACCCCCCAAATGGGTAACTGGAAGCTCATGATGCGTAACGTCTATGCCCTCGGAGCATCTCAGGTACAGAAAGACAAGTTCCGCCTGGACATCAAGCTACTTTCCGATACCACAGGCGTCTATCTCTCATACCTTCCGGAGCCCGGGTTAAAAAATAAGAAGTTGATACAGCTCATGGGGCTTGACAGGTTGGATAATAACAATAAGATAGGGCCCAATGGATACTATGATTATGTAGAGGGCTATACCATCGATGCCTCTTCAGGGCGTGTCTATTTTAGCACGGTAGAACCCTTCGGTAGAGATTTAGCCACTGCAATTGGTAATGACGAGGTGGCTAAACGCTATGTATATACCGAGCTCTATGATTCGACCCGCACCATTGCCCGACAGATAGCTGAAAAAAATAAGTTCGTCATCTCCGGGCAATACAAAGCCTCACGAGGAGATGAAATTCAGCTTGGAGCCATGAATATCCCCAGGGGGTCAGTCATCGTGACTGCAGGTGGACAAACCCTCATAGAAGGTAGCGACTACTCGGTGGACTACAACTCCGGCATTGTACGTATCCTCAATAAGAGCATCCTTGATGCCGGTACCCCCATTAACGTCAGCCTTGAAAGCAACACGAACTATGGGATGCAGCGTAAGACCATGATAGGTGTTAACTGGGACTACGAGTTTTCGAAGGACTTCAAAATAGGCGGTACCCTGCAACACCTCGGCGAGAAACCATTGACGACAAAGGTGGCTATGGGGGCGGAACCTCTTAACAATACCCTGTGGGGCCTACATCTCTCATGGAAGAAGCAAAGCCAGCGGCTAACGGACTGGTTGGACAAGCTACCCTTGCTCCATTGTACCCAGCCTTCTACCATCAACTTTACCGCAGACTTTGCCCAACTCATAGCAGGAAAGAGTCAAGGGGCGCAGGGTAATGCTTCCTACATTGACGACTTCGAGAATGCCAAGTCGAACATAGATATATCTACGCCACAGGAATGGACCATCTCGAGCGTGCCCTCGCTCTTCGCTGAGTCGCGCTTGACGAATGATGTTCGCTCCAACTACAACCGCGCACTGCTTGCATGGTACTATATCGATCCCCTCTTTACAAGACGTAGTTCGGGCCTTACCCCCGGCCATATCAAGAATGACCTTGTCCAGCTCTCTGATCCCGATGTGAGAGAGGTCTATAAGAGTGAGCTCTTCCCCAACAAGAGTATCAACATGCAAGAGTCTAACACGCTGAATGTGTTAAACCTGGCCTTCTATCCCAATGAACGTGGCCCATATAACCTTGACACGAACTTAGACGAAGACGGCCACTTAGACAATCCCCGCAGTAGATGGGGGGGGATGATGCGTAAGTTGGAGACTAGCGACTTCGAGTCCTCAAACATAGAGTATATAGAGTTCTGGCTGTTAGACCCATTTATCAAGTCAAGGGACGCCGGCACCACCTTTGATGGATACCTCTATTTTAATCTTGGAGAGATTAGTGAGGATGTATTGAAGGATGGCAAGAAATTCTATGAGAGTGGACTGCCCGTCAATGATGACCCCACTCAATACACAGAGACGATTTGGGGACGTGTGCCTACACAACAGTCTGTCACATATGGCTTTAACACTGCGAGTGGGGCACGTCAGAAACAGGATGTCGGCCTCAATGGCCTTACCTCTGAGCAGGAAAGGACATACCCTGCCTATGCCCAGTTCCTGGCTGCGGTACAGTCAAAAGTCAGGCCGGAGGTCTATGACTCGATACTGTTATCGCCCTCTGCAGACAAGTATCACTACTTCCGTGGGAGCGACTTCGACGATCAGCAGCGTAGCATCCTGGACCGATACAAGTATATTAACAATCCTAATGGTAACTCAGTAGATGCAGACCATTCTCCCGAGAGTTACAGCACTGCCTACAAGACAACCCCCGATGCCGAGGACATCAACCAGGACTATACGCTGAACGAGTATGAGAAGTACTTCCAGTATCGCGTTCATATCTCAGAAGATGAGATGCAGGTGGGACGTAACTACATCGTGGACAAACGTGTAGCTAACGTCAAGACACGTGATAGCAATCGGCGTGACTACACATGGTACTTGTTCCGCATACCGGTGGATCAGTACGAGAAGCGCGAGGGGGGCATTAGTGACTTTAGTTCAATCCGCTTCATGCGCATGTTCATGACCGGGTTTGATCGTCCTGTGGTGCTCCGTATGGCCACTCTTAACTTGGTGCGTGGTGAGTGGCGTGCTTACGAGCAAGCGCTGTATGATGGCGCTGCGCCTGATGTAAGTGGAACATTAGCTGTCAGTGCGGTTAGTTTTGAAGAAAATAATGATAAACAGCCTGTCAATTATATCCTTCCTCCCGGCATTAGTCGTGTGCAAGATCCCGGCCAGTCTCAGGTGCTTCAGAACGATGAGCAGGCCTTGGCCTTGACGGTTAAGAATTTAGCCTCGGGTGACGCTCGTGCCGTATATAAGAATACCAACCTTGATCTAAGGCGCTATAAGCACCTACAGCTTTTCACCCATGCCAATGTATTGCCCGGACTTCCTGAGGTGCAGGACGGGCAGTGCAGTGTGTTCCTACGTGTTGGTTCTGACTATAAGAACAATTTCTACGAGTATGAGATACCCCTTACAATTACCCCTGAGGGCAAGTACGCAGACACAGATAGTGGCGCGCGGTTAGTATGGCCTGAAAGTAACCTATTTGACATAGACCTCACCGTATTTACTAACGTGAAGCGCAACCGCAACAGAAAAAAGTCGCAGGGGCTCATTACTTATCAACAACCCTACTCAGAATATGACGCAGACAAGGAGGCCAACAAAGTAACCATAGTGGGTAACCCAAGCCTTGGTGAGGTTCGTACTATCATGATAGGTGTTCGCAACAACTCACGTCAGGAACAGCATATTGAAGTGTGGGCTAACGAACTTCGTCTTCAACAATTTTCCAATAAAGGTGGTTGGGCTGTGCAGTCACAATTGAACCTACAACTCTCAGATGTAGCGTCTCTCAATCTTACCGGCCATGTGGAGACTGAAGGATTTGGTAGGCTCGAGCAGACAGTCAGTCAACGACGGAATGATAATCTATATGAGTATTCGATTACCACGAATGTGCAGGCCGGCCGTTTCTTCCCGGAGAAGGTGAAACTGAATGCCCCCATCTATTATTCCTATTCCAAGCAACGCATATCTCCCAGGTATAACCCCCTTGATACTGATATGGAGCTTGATGAGGCTCTTGATGCCTTGACGACTGAGCACGAGAAGGACTCTCTGCGAAACATCGCGGAGAAGGTAGTGGTCAATAAGAACTTCAGCTTGACTGGCTTGCGCTTTGACATAGCAACTAAAAATCATCCGATGCCTTACGATCCTGCCAATTTTACTTTTGGCTACTCCTTCTCGTCAAGAGAAACAACGGGTGAGACAACGGTCTGGGAGAAGGACCAGAATTGGAAATGGTCTCTCAATTATAATTGGTCGCCAAACTTTAAGCCTTTAGAGCCCTGGAAGAAATCCAAGAACCGTTCCAAGTGGTTCAAGATACTCAAAGACCAGAGCTTCAACTATGCCCCACAAAATATAGGGTTTAACTCAGAAATTACTCGCTCCTACTATGAGCTGCAAGAGAGGGACTTGGAAAACCTCGACAATAAGTCCTTGCCCTTGACGTGGTCAAGTGACTTCCTGTGGCATCGTACCTTCCAACTACGTTGGGATTTGACCAAAAATATTCATGCCTCGTTTAGTTCAGGTACTAACGCTGAGATTGAACAGCCCTATACAGCTGTCAACAAAGACTTATACCCTGACCGTTATCATGCATGGAAGGATTCTGTATGGCATTCTATCAAAGATATGGGACGTCCCCTTTCTTACCAGCAGAATTTTGATGCCTCATGGAAGCTGCCTATAAATAAGTTGCCTATCTTTGATTGGGTGACCAGTGATTTGGCTTACAACGCTACCTATAATTGGGCACGTGGCTCTGAGTTGCAAGATGGCTCGACACTTGGCAATACCATCAATAATTCTCGTAGCATTACTGTGAACGGACGACTCAATCTGGAGACACTATATAACCATGTTCCATTCCTGAAGGCTGTCAATAGAAAGTATTCTCAGACACCAAAGGATAAGTCGAAAGCGAAGGATGACAAGAAGACCTTCCAGAAAGAAGTAACTCTTTTAAGCGACACTACTCAAGTCATTCAGCATAACCAGAAGTCGAAGAAACTCAAGGTGTTTGCTCTTCGTGCGGATGGGACAAAGTATCCTCTCAGATATAAGGTCGTGGATGCTAATCGCATTTTGATTTTGTCTCAGGATACAGCTCGGCTTAAGTTAACGGTTCAGCCGAAGTTGCGTAACGAAGATACAGGTTGGTACAAGGCTCTTCAGTTGGGCACCCGTTTCTTGATGATGGTGCGTAGTGTAAGTCTGAACTACACGAATAAGTATAATATGAGTCTTCCAAGTTTCCTACCTAACATTGGTGACTACTTCGGTCAGCGCAGTGGGGGAGGACTTGCTCCGGGTCTTGACTTTGCCTTTGGTTTTACAGACGAAGGGTATATTCGCAGGGCAGCAGAGAGAGGCTGGTTGTTGATGGCAGATAGCGTAACGACCCCAGCCACTACAAATGTCACTGAGAGCTTCCAGTTTAGGGCCACTCTTGAACCTTTCCGCGATGTCAAGATTGATCTCACGGCCAGCCGCAACACTACTTGCAACCGAAGCATACAGTTTATGTTTGACGGGATGCCTACGACAGAGAATGGCTCATTCTCCATGACCACGATATCTATAGGCTCCGCATTTGAGAAGACTGGCAGTCCGGATAAAGGGTATAAGAGTAAGACCTTTGACAAATTTGTATCCTTGTTAGAAAGCTATAGGTCGCGTGTAGAAGCCCATTACCTAACTGCTAAATACCCCGATGGTACGGCTCTGGCGGGGCAGCCCTTCGACCCTTCTAATGGAACGGTGAGTCAATATGCTCCGGAAGTAATGATACCTGCCTTCCTTGATGCCTATACGGCGAATGGTGGTAGTTTGGACCTTTTCCCCTCACTATGGAAGATGCTTCCCAACTGGAACATCAGTTATGGAGGCTTAGCAAAGCTGCCACGGATGAAGAAGGTCTTCAAGAGCTTCAATATCAATCATGGTTATAAGAGCGTGTATTCTGTAGGCTCATATAATTCGTATACCTCATATATGGAATATATGAATGGTTTTGGCTTTGTGAGTGATGTGGCTACTGGAATGCCTGTGCCAAGTTGCCCCTACGACATATCGACAGTAAGCATCAATGAAAGTTTCTCTCCTTTGATAGGCGTAGACATGGCTTTCCAGAACAACATAACAGCAAAGATGGAGGTACGGCGTACCCGAGTATTAACTCTCAGTATGACCTCACAACAAATTACAGAGACACGTTCTAATGACTATGTGATAGGTGTTGGCTATAAAGTAGTAGGTTTAAATCTATTTGCACCTAAACGTGTTGTTAGGACACGGGGTAGAAGAAATCAAGAGACCGTGACAAATGCCAAAGGATTTAGCAACGATTTAAATCTCCGTTTAGATATTACCTTCCGTAATCAGTGCGCCCTTAATAGGGATATAATCACTCAGTTATCTCAAGCTACCAGTGGCAATAAGGCTGTCCAGATTAGTTTCAGCGCAGATTATTCTTTGAGTAAGTATCTTACGCTGACAGCTTACTATGATCGACAGATGAACAAGCCTTTATTAACTACCAGCTCCTATCCGGTGACGACCCAAAACTTTGGCGTAAGTATGAAATTTATCCTTAACCGTTGACCCCTTTCTTCTGCGCCATGACCATTTATCTATTCCATCCCGCAACCGAAGCCACAGAAGGCTATGCAGTGTCCACTCTGCCAGACACCGCACTCCTTGTTGGTAATAAGCCATTCTTTATTCCAGACTTTGCAGAGCATTGTATGGCGAGGCTTTGTGTGGCGCTGAAGATCACCCGGCTTGGTAAGAGTATTGATCGACGTTTCGCACATCGATATTATAATCAAAGTGAGTTTACTGTGGCTTACCATTTCACTGCCCAGCCTCTTCTCGACAATCTAAAAGCAGAGTCAGCACCATGGGACTTGGCTATAGGATTTGATAGTGCTGTGGTGTTAGGGACGCAGCCCCTGACACCGTTGATGACCGGTACTCTTGAATCGCTACTGCCAACCTGTGATACGTTGATTGAGCACATTTCTTCTCACTTCCAACTAAGGCAGGGCGACCTGTTGCTAATTCCTCATCCCGAGGAAGTGCCCTCTGAGGTACATATCGGTGACCACCTTTTCTATACCCATCAAGGTGAGACGCTTCTCTCATTCAATATCAAATAAGTATTCTTCTCTATGTCTATTCACTATATGCCACTTCCTCTCCATTCTATTTTATTGTTGCGCGTGAGTGTTCGTAGGATGTTCGCCTGCTCGGCGGTAATCGGACTGCTCGGATTGTGCCCAATGATTGCTTCGGCACAATCAGTAGCCACCACTTCCGGTTTTGTGGATATACCTTCTATCAAGTATCCGATTACAGAGACCTCTATTCCCATTGTGGAAGAGCAGGTGAGGTTAGGGCACTTACTTGATACAGACACATTTAATATTACTTTGGAGTTCCTTGAGACTGAGCGTCTATCTCAAGTCGAGGTCCGGCAACTACGCCAACAAGGCTTTGTACCTTCTGAACAGCCTGTTTTGCAGGTGGTTAAAGGCGTCTCACGTAGGAAGACATTGGCAGATGTCTCCTTTGTACCTGTTGTATGCCGTGACGGAAAGTGGCTACGCATCACGAGCTATAAACTCAAGGTCCGTAATATTGGGCCACGTATCCTGCCTTCTATGCGCAATGTGGCGCAGTATGTGGAGACCGTTTCCTCTACCGGACGCTATGCCTCTCACTCAGTGTTGGCTGTAGGGAAATGGGTGAAGATAAAGGTGAAGGAAGAAGGCATTTATCAGCTAAGTAACAGTCAGTTGCGTAAGATGGGGTTTTCTAACCCTTCAAAGGTCAAGCTGTATGGTTATGGTGGTCGTCTGCTGCCTGAGAAGTTTGACTACGATACAGCAGATGGTCTCATCGACGACCTCTGTGAGGTGCCATTATATCGTCGTGAGGGCGATGTGCTGTTTTTTGCCGAGGGTCTACTGCGCTATGGCAGTACCGGCCTCACAGTAAATACTTACGCTAACGATAGCTACTACTTCCTTACCGAAGGTGAAGAACCCCTCGCCTGGTCCGAAGCAGCCCCTACTGCTACCACTTCATTTGAGCCGGTGTCAACGGTGCCTGCTTACTCATATATTTATGGTAAAGACTTTATGTGGTATGGTGGTGGACGAGATTTCTACGATAAATACGATTTGCAAGGTGCGGGCCATACGTATAGGCTTTCAATGCCTGGTTCTACAGATGATTTGGCTACTGTCTATTATGATGTGTCGGCTCAAAGTTCCACCTCGTCAGTCAAGGCTCAGTTTTCAGTAGGTGGCGAGGTCGTTGCCGAAACTCTACTTCCGGCCGTCTCAGAAGGAGAATCTGCGAGGGGGTATCGCGGGGCGTTTCAGTTGACGCCTAACGATGCCGTTGATGTGAAAGCTCAGACAAGCAGTACTGGTCGTTTGGGCTATCTCTATGCTGTTTATACCCAACGCCTTGATGCTTCTGTTACCAAGAAGCCCTTTACTACCGGGATGAATGGAGCGGTTGAGCTTACCATATCTAATGCCAATGCACATACTCAAGTCTGGCAATTAGGTAATGCGCATGAACCTGTGGCTCAACTTCAAGCTTCACTTAGTGGCAACACCTTGACGGCAAAGGCTGATAATGGTAATCGCCGATTTATCATCGTGGATGCGAAGGCTACTTATAATTCTCCGGAGATAGTAGGTAGTGTTGACAATCAGGATCTTCATGCTGATGCGAACCTTGACTATATCATTATCATACCTTCATCTGGTAAACTGCAACCTCAGGCTCAACGTTTGGCAGACGAGCATGCTCAGTCTCAGGGCTTGCGAGTTAAGGTCGTGCGTGCCAATCAGATTTACAATGAGTTCTCCAGTGGTACGCCTGATGTGGCAGCCTATCGACGTTATCTGAAGATGTTGTATGACAAGGCTGCAACTTTGGATGACGCGCCTAAATATCTTTTACTCTTTGGCGATGGTGCTTATGATAACAGGATGGTGACAGCTGAATGGAAAGGTGGCAACCCGGATGACTATCTCCTGGCCTTTGAGCGTAACGATCAGGAGTCATATCAGAACATTGGTTATTCTATAGGTACACTTCACTCTTATGTCAGTGACGACTATTTCGCTTATCTTGATGATAACGAAGGCTATAACTTTGTGATAGAGAAGATAGACCTGGGTGTCGGACGCTTTCTGTGTCACGATGTGACTCTTGCTACTCATCTTGTTGACACCTCTCTCAAATATCAGCGCAGGGAGTATGTAGGTGCATGGAAGAATAATGTGTGGCTGATTGGCGACTCGGGAGACGATAATCTTCATATGAATGACGCTCAGGCTGTAGGTAAGCAGCTTGAAACCTCTAAACCTTCAGGTATTGTCACACGGCGTATCTTCCCCGACGTCTATGCTGTGACTCAGACTTCGCAGGGTGGCGTATACCCCGAGACCCGTACTAAGATTACTCAAGTGATGCAGCAGGGTGCTTTGTGGCTCAACTATAATGGTCACGGTGATCCATCGCGCCTTTCCAAGCACTTTATTCTCATGCCGGAGGATGTGGCTAACTCGAAGGGCAACGGTTGCCCGCTTTGGGTGTTTGCTTCATGCGAGATTACCCCATTCGACCAAGCCATCGACGATCTTGGTAGATTGGCCCTCTATAATCGCAAGTCTCCTGCCTTGGCTGTTATCTGTTCCACCCGTTCTGTTTACTCTAACTATAATCGAGCCCTTAATCTTGGCGTAGCAAAATTTGCTTTTGAGAAGAAGGCCGATGGCAGCCGTTATACATTGGGTGATGTCATGCGTGAAACGAAGTGTCAGCTCATACGTAACACCACATCCTCCATAGGTGTAGACCAGACAATCAATAAGATGAAGTATGTCTTACTTGGTGACCCTGCGGTGGCACTTGCCTATCCTGACAATCGAATTGTAGTGGATAGTATTAACGGCGCACCGGTGTCTTCAAGTTCCCTCACTCAGTTAAAAGCGGGTAGTGAGGTTGTGATAGGCGGATATATTTGTAGTGAGAGTGATGCGTCGGCTGTAGATGAAACCTTTAACGGAGAAGTATCAGGCACACTCTTCACTCCCTTGCAATCCATCACCTGCAAGGGCTATGGTTGTACACGAACATCTCCTCTTACCTTCACAGACTATACACGTACTCTTTTCCAAGGTATTGTACGTGTGAGTGGGGGGCGCTTTAATCTCAAATTTCTTGTTCCGCGCAGCACACCGCAGAGCACGGCTCCCGGGTTCCTGTCACTCTATGCACTGAGCAACGACAGCATGCCCCAGGAGTTCTGTGGTAGTTTCAGTCGCTTCTGTTACAACGGCATAGAGAATGTAGAGTATTCTGATTCTATAGGACCGGAGATTTATGTGTACCTCAACCATCCCGACTTTCCGGATGGTGGCATCGTTGGGCCTTCGCCCACTTTCTATGCCACCATCAATGACTCAACGGGTGTCCTGACCATGTCCGGGAATATGGGACATGATATGGAGCTATGGCTCGATGGCAATCCGGCGGAGGCTGTCTTGTTAGGAGACTATTTCAGCTTCGACTATGAGTCGTACACCAAGGGCTTCATCGAGTATCCGATGGAGGACCTCACGCCCGGACCTCATTATATTGATTTTAGAGCGTGGGATGTCTATGACAACTCTACTACCACTCGTCTTCATTTTACGGTGCGTGGTTCTGAGCCGGAAGCGTTTGACGTATACGCAGCTCCCCTTTCTGACGCCCCCTCTTCTGCAATCCGGTTTATTACTTCTTTCCAGAATGACAGCGGTTCGCCCACGACGGTTCGAACAGAAGTTTACGATCTGTATGGTCGGTGCGTGTGGTCTAAGTCAGTACAGACAGAAGGGGCTTATGTGGCCATTGATTGGCCGCGTAGCTACTATTCCGGAGCTCCCATTGACGCAGGCGTCTACTTCTATCGCTCAGTTGTCGGCGGCAAGGAGACCGGGACTAAGAAGATTATACTTCGTCGCTGAGGCAATAAAGTGATCATTCAGTCGTTATTAACCTACAAGGGCTGCCGCAGCCAGCCACCCGGCTCATGCGGGCGCCATCTTATATATACCTCTATTTTTACATGAAAAGAATACTGCTTTTCGCCCTCTGCTCGCTATTCTTCCAAGTCACTTTTGCTGAAGACGAAGTGCGTGACCAGTTTAACCCTGTTCGTACGGCAGTGGTATCTCAGTCTATAGCTCCTGATGCTCGCGCAGGTGGTATGGGTGATGTTGGTGCAGCTACCGATCCTGACGTGCATTCCCAGTATTGGAACCCTGCCAAATATCCTTTTACCATATCTCGGGCCGGGTTTGCCATTAACTACACCCCGTGGTTGCGTAAGCTGACTACGGGCATTGCCTTGCTCAATGCCGTCGGCTATGTTCGTCTGGGTGACTATCAGGCGCTGTCGGCCTCTGTGAGATATTTTACCCTTGGTGAAGTGACTACCGAGACAGATGGACTTACGGTTAAGCCCTACGAGTTTAGTGTAGATGCTGCCTACTCGCGTATGTTGAGTGAAAAGTTCTCGGCCTCTGTTGGCTTGCGCTATATTTACTCCGACATCACCGGCCACTATGACGATAGTACAGAGCCTGGCTCTGCCTTCGCAGCCGACCTCAGTGTCTATTACAATACTTATCTTATGATGGGGGCGCGTGAGTGTCAGTTGGCATGGGGTCTCAATATCAGTAACGTGGGCAGCAAGATTAGTTACGGCGACGACCGCTCTTATTTCATACCCACCAATCTTCGCCTAGGCCTCAGCTATATGGTTCCACTCAATGAGTATAACCGTATCAGCATCTCGGCTGATGCCAATAAGCTTCTCGTGCCGTCTATGCCTCTTCAGCGTGTGGATGAAGACGATGTTGATTATAATGAGCGCCTTGACCGTGACTATTATAATATGTCCAGCATCAAGGGTATCTTCAAGTCGTTTGGCGATAGCGAACGCGGTTTCAAGGGCGAACTTGAAGAAATTCAGTGGAGTGTAGGTGCTGAGTATACGTATAATGATAAGTTTACGTTGCGTGCCGGCTACCATCATGAGAGTGTCATGCAGGGCAACCGCAAATACGCCACGGTGGGTGCAGGCTTCCGTCTCAACGTCCTCGCAGTCGACGCAGGTTATGTGGTGGCTACTCAGCCTTCCAACCCCTTAGATCAGACTTTCCGCGTGTCCCTCTCCTTCGATATGGATGGTATTCGCGACTTGTTCAACCGCCGATAGTGTAGTTATGGCCAATATCCGCGTAGGCATGGGGTACGATGTCCATCGCCTTGTCACCGACCGCCGTCTTGTCCTTGGCGGCATAGAAATTCCTCATACCATGGGCCTTCTTGGTCATAGCGACGCCGATGTGCTCATTCATGCCATCTGTGACGCCCTTCTTGGGGCTGCGGGGTTACGGGATATAGGTTTCCATTTCCCCGATACGTCCTCAGAGTTTGAAGGTATAGATAGCAAGATCCTTCTCCGGCAGACAGTCGACCTGCTGCGTAGCAAAGGGTGGAAGGTCGGTAATGTTGACGCCACGATATGTGCAGAGCGTCCAAAGCTCAATCCTCACATTCCTCACATGCAACGCACCCTGTCGCCTCTCCTCGTGGTTGACGATGTGGATGTAAGTATCAAGGCCACTACGACGGAGGGTCTTGCCTTTACCGGCCGTCAAGAAGGCATTTCTGCCTATGCCGTAGCCTTAATAGAGAGAGTATAGATCATGTAGCCTCGCTGCTTCTCATGTCGTTCATATAGCGAGTAAGGTTAATGTAGTCAGTATGCACATACAGTTAGTACCATATACTTCACAGTATCAGCCCGAGGCTCTTCGTCTCTACGAGTTCTCTTTCCCCTTGGCGGAACGCAGAGATTCTGCTCAGTGGCTTGCCTATTGTGACAATCCTCCTGCCCACTTCTGTCCCTTGGTAGCGCTCGATGCCCAAGGTCAGTTTGTGGGCTTTATTACATTGTGGCAGTTCCACGCAGCCATTTATGTCGAACATTTTGCCGTCGACTCCTCACGTCGAGGCGAGGGTATAGGTTCTGCCATACTTCAGGCGCTCAGTAGCCGTAACTCCTTGCCTCTTCTCTTAGAGGTGGAGCCTCCACTGACGTCTGAGGCGGTTCGGCGCATCGCCTTCTACGAGCGTCATGGCTTCAGCCTGCTCAGCCGTCCTTACCAGCAGCCGCCCTATGCCGCCGGGGGTGAATGGATTACCCTCTTGCTTATGGCTAAGGCCATTGACCTCTCGTCTGAAGCTCTTGAAGAGACCATCGCCGATATTTATCGTCATGTCTACCATTGCTCCCCATCAAGCTCCCACCCATCACCCTCTCCGTCCCTATGATACGTTCGCTCAATGACATACTTCCCCAAAAGACCTCCCATGGTGTAGGTAGCAAGCGCGTACTTATTGCCAGTAACGAGACCGGTTGTAGCCTCACGCAGATAGCTGTCACAGAGTTGCGGCAGGGTGAAACGGCTACTGCCCATATCCATCCCGACATGCAGGAAGCTTTCTATGTCCTTAGCGGTGAGTTGGAGGTCTCGCTCGATGGAGAGAAACATCGTTGCAAGGCTGACGACTTCGTCTATGTAGATTGCTGTATCTCCCACGAGATGTACGCGCTTACCGACGTGCGCATCATGACCATAGGCTGTGTGATTGAGGCCACACGCAACAAGCTTTACCCCATGCTGTTCAAGCAGCAGCGCAAGGTGCTCGTATGGGGCACGGAGGACTGGACCGTCTCGGCAGTGCCTGGCTCCGAGTCAGAGATTGAGAACGGCACTTGGGCTCGTTACTCCCTGACCGACGTCATTTCTCGCCACCCTGTCGAGATACTTGGCCGTCAGGTCGCGGCTCGGTACGGCAACCAGCTGCCACTCCTCACCAAGATAATTGATGCCCACAACGACCTGAGCATTCAGGTCCACCCCGGCGATGACATGGCATGGCGCCTACATGGCAAGTCAGGCAAGTCTGAGATGTGGTATGTGCTTGATGCTAAGCCGGGAGCCTATCTTTATGCGGGCTTCAGAGAGCAGATTTCTTCTGAGGAGTACCGCCGTCGCGTGGCCGATGGTTCTATCACCGAGGTGCTTGCCCGCCATGAGGTCCATCAGGGCGATGTTTTCTATCTGCCTGCGGGCAGAGTACATGCCATCTGTGGGGGGATTCGGCTGGCCGAGATTCAGCAGTCCAGCGATGTTACCTATCGCATCTACGACTACAATCGTCCGGGGCTGGATGGACGTCCGCGGCCCTTGCAGACCGACCTCGCAGCCCTGGCCATAGATTTTAAAGTCTATCCCGAGTATCGCACCACCTCTGAGCAGGAACACCAAGTGGGTGAGTTGCTCAACACCCCCTACTTCAGTATTAACGTGGTGAACGATACCGTGCCCATTCATCGCAACATGATTAAGTATGACTCCTTCGTCATCCTCATGAACTTTGCAGCAGACTGCAAGATACGCATCCGCAGCAATGGCTCTGAGGTGTTGCTGCCCCACGACCAGTCATGCCTCATACCGGCAGTCATGGCCGATTATGACATTTTGCCGGCCGAAGGTGGTGAGATCAAAGTACTTGAAACCTTCATCAACAACCGCAAGTCCATCTCGCAGTATATCTCCGACTTCCTCCACTTGCGTTAGCGCATCCTTCCCACACCTATTCATCTCTCTACAATCCACACCTTCAGAGCAGTCTACCTTTAAGACGATATGACCGGCTTGTTATTATTAGCCCGTTGTGTCTGAGACTTGCTCCAATACTATTTCCTTTCATCTATGTCTACTCCTCACATTGCCCTTATCACCGGCGTGACAGGTCAGGATGGCTCTTATCTGAGTGAATTCCTTCTTGACAAAGGCTACGAGGTTCATGGCCTCATCCGCCGTTCCTCCGTCGATTTTCGTGAACGCATTGCCCATCTTGAGGGTAAGCCTCACTTCCATCTCCACTACGCCGATATGACTGACTCCATGAGCCTCGTCAAGCTCATCGGCATGGTGCGACCTACCGAAATCTATAACCTTGCCGCCCAGTCGCATGTTCAGGTGTCTTTCGACGCTCCGGAGTTTACGGCCGACGTCGACGCCATCGGTGTACTGCGTATCCTCGAGGCTGTACGTACCAACCATCTCGAGGCCACGTGTCGCATCTATCAGGCCTCTACTTCCGAGCTTTACGGCAAGGTGGAAGAGGTGCCTCAGAACGAACAGACGCCCTTCCATCCCTATAGCCCTTATGCCGTGGCCAAGCTCTATGGCTACTGGATAGTCAAGGAGTACCGTGAGGCCTATCATATGTTCTGCTGCTCAGGTATTCTCTTCAACCACGAGTCTGAGCGTCGTGGCGAGACCTTCGTCACACGCAAGATTACCCTGGCGGCCGCCCGCATTGCCCAGGGCAAGCAAGACTGCCTCTATCTCGGCAACCTTGACTCGCTGCGCGACTGGGGCTATGCCAAGGATTATGTGGAGTGCATGTGGCTCATTCTTCAGCACGACAAGCCCGAGGACTTCGTCATAGCCACCGGCGTCCAGCACACCGTGCGCGAGTTTGCCACGCTGGCATTCCGCTATGCGGGCATCAATCTTCGTTGGGAGGGGGCAGGCGTCGACGAAAAGGGCATTGACCAGGCCACCGGCAAGGTCGTTGTCGCCGTGTCGCCCGACTTCTACCGGCCCACCGATGTGGTCAACCTGCTCGGCGACCCTACCAAGGCGAAGAACGAGCTGGGGTGGAACCCGCAGTCCACCAGCTTCGAGCGTCTCGTAGAGATAATGGTGAGCCACGACGTACGTAAGGTGGCGGCCGACCATGTGGCCGGAGTGATGCGTACCAACCTGGCCGAATATCTTGAAAAGGGTCTCGTCAAGTAGACCTGCTGCTTTCTCTTACTGACCTTAGGGTAGGGTGGATGCTCGCTGTGGTCGAGGCATCCGCCCTGCTTTATCTCCACTCTACGGAGCTATTTTTCCTTCAAACCTATCTATATGACTTTACCTCAAACCACTAAAATCTACATAGCCGGCCACCGCGGACTTGTCGGCAGTGCCATCTGGCGCAATTTGCGGCAGCGTGGTTATACCAACCTCGTAGGCCGCACCCATGCTGAGCTTGATCTCACCGACGGGGCAGCTGTACGCGCTTTCTTCGATGCCGAACGTCCCGAGGCGGTCGTACTGGCAGCGGCCTTCGTAGGGGGCATCATGGCCAACTCCCTCTATAGGGCCGACTTCATTACGCAGAATCTCCTGATGCAGTGCAACGTGTTCAGAGAGGCATACGCCCACGGCGTGAAGAAGCTCCTCTTCCTGGGGTCTACCTGCATCTATCCGCAGATGGCTCCGCAGCCCATTAAGGAAGATGCCCTCCTCACCGGGCCTCTCGAGTACACCAATGAGCCTTACGCCATTGCCAAAATCGCCGGGCTCAAGATGTGCGAGAGCTACAACCTTCAGTATGGCACCAACTATATCGCCGTCATGCCTACCAACCTCTACGGGCCACGTGACAACTTCCATCTCGAAAACAGTCACGTCATGCCCGCCATGATGCGCAAGATATATCTCGCCAAGTTGCTCCACGAGGGTAGCTGGACCCACATACGTCGTGACCTCACCCTTCGCCCCATCCGCGAGAATGTGAAAGACGACACCGGAACGGCCTGCCGCACGGTCGACGGCAGTTCGGACGAGACCGACATACTCCGCGTGCTGGCCTCGTACGGCGTCTACCCTAACCGCGTAGCCCTGTGGGGCACAGGCAGCCCCCTGCGCGAGTTCCTCTGGAGCGACGACATGGCAGATGCCTCCGTCCACCTCCTGCTCCATGTAGACTTCGCCGACATCATCGGCATCGACCGCTATTCCAGCGTGCATTACGGGGTGAGCGCCAGCGGTCCGGTCGACCGCAACAGCTCCGCAGCCCGCGGCGGAGCCATTCCGGCTCTGGGTGACATACGTAATTGTCATGTCAACATAGGTACAGGCCGTGAAGTCTCCATACGTCGTCTCTCCGAGCTGGTGGCGGCTGCGGTGGGCTTCGAAGGCGAGATAGCTTTTGATGCCTCCAAGCCCGACGGCACGCCGCGCAAACTCACCGACGTGACAAAGCTGCACAGCTTAGGCTGGCATCATAGGGTCGACATAGAAGAGGGCGTTCGTCGGCTCTATGATTGGTATCGCGCTGACCTTGCTGCCGACTAAGACCTTGATATACATACACACCTCCGTACCTTCGGGCCGGCCTCTTGCTCCATGGGCCGGCCCTTGTTCGTGGCCGGCGGTCGTTGCCGACAGACCCAGCCCATCTGCCGTATTGCCTGCTTCCGCCCATCGACGGCAACGCAGAGAGTCCGTCTTTAGCCGTTCCACTGACAGCGGTGCCACCTCCGGCTCTGTGTATATAGCCCCATGCCCTTCTGTACAAGCCGCCGTTCCTCGCCTGCTTGCCGCCATCGTCGCCTTTTGGGTAGACGGGCGTACACCGGTCGGGCGACGAGCGTACAGCGGTCGGGCGACGGGCGTCCACGCCTCGGCAGACGATGGCTGCAAGCAGCGGGCGAACCGCGCGTGTGGTTGCAGATGCGCGTCAGTGCCCGCTGACAAAGGTTTTTGTCAGTCTGCCGCTTGTTAATCGGCGTGCGATGTTGGCATGTAAGGCTTAAAGATTTAACTTTACACCCGAATTACAAACCGCGGGCCTTGCCACGTAGCAGACCCGACTGTCAACTTACTCTTCTACCCACTATGAAATATTCCCACTCCTTGGTGGTGGCCGCAGTTGAGCGTCCCCGTGAGGGTTATGTGCTGCTGAAACTCAGGCTGCCCGCTGAGGTCTCGCTCTCTGACATAGAGCCGGGCCAGTTTGTAGAGCTGCTTGCTCCGCGCGCTCCGCATACCTTCTTGCGTCGCCCCATCTCTGTCAATTTCGTAGATTACGCCGACCGCACCCTCTGGCTTCTCATCCATGAAGTGGGCGAGGGCACTCGTGCCTTCTCTGCCCTAAGTCCGGGCGATAAGTTGGACTGCGTCTACGCCCTGGGACATGGTTTCCCCATAGACCTCCCCGAAGCTGAGAGCTACCTCCTGGTGGGTGGCGGCGTGGGTACGGCGCCTCTTCTCTACTACGGAAGCCTGCTTCATGAGCAAGGCCGCAAGGTGACCTTCCTGCTCGGTGGTCGTCGCAGTGTAGACCTTATGCAGCTCGACGACTTCGGGCGTTACGGGCGTGTGTGCCTGACCACAGAAGATGGGTCTACCGGCGAGCGCGGCTTTGTGACGGCCCATAGCGTATGGGCCACGGAGCACTTCGACGTCGTGGCCACCTGCGGACCTAAGCCCATGATGATGGCAGTGGCAGCCAAGGCGGCAGAAGTAGGCATAGACAGCTGTTATGCCTCGCTCGAAAACCTCATGGCCTGCGGCCTCGGCGCCTGCCTGTGCTGTGTGGAGAAGAACGCCGACGGGCATAACGTGTGTGTATGTAAAGAAGGTCCTGTATTTAATGTTCGTCAATTATCATGGCAAAGCTACAAGTAAACATAGGCGCGCTGTCGCTGCAAAATCCCGTACTTACGGCCTCGGGCACCTTCGGCTACGGCCTTGAATTTGCCGACTTCGTCGACCTCAACCGCCTCGGCGGCTTTGTGGTCAAGGGTACGACCCTTCGTCCGCGCGAGGGTAACGACTATCCGCGCATGGCAGAGACCACGGGAGGCATGCTCAACTGCGTGGGCCTGCAAAACCCCGGTGTGGAACACTTCTGTCAGCATATCTACCCACAGCTCAAGGGACTGAAGTCGGAGGTCATTGTCAACGTTTCGGGGTCGAGCCCCGCGGACTATGCAGCCTGCGCACGCCATATTGACGCCCTGGAAGAGGTGCATGCCATAGAGCTTAACATCTCCTGTCCGAACGTAAAGGACGGCGGCATGGCCTTCGGCGTGACCTGCGAGGGCGCAGCCTCCGTAGTACGCGAGGTGCGCAAAGCTTACTCTAAGACACTCATAGTCAAGCTCTCGCCCAACGTGACAGACATAGCCTCCATAGCCCGAGCAGTGGAGGCGGAAGGTGCAGACGCCGTGTCGCTCATCAACACGCTGATGGGCATGAGCGTAGACATTGAACGCCGCTGCTCACGCCTCAGCATTGGCACAGGCGGTCTCTCCGGCCCCTGCGTCAAGCCTGTGGCTCTGCGCATGGTGAGCCAGGTGGCAAAGGCGGTCAAGCTCCCAATCATTGGATTGGGCGGCATCATGACGGCGGAAGACGCCATCGAATTTCTGATGGTCGGCGCCACTGCAGTACAGATTGGGACTGCCAACTTCATAGACCCAGCGGTGACCATGAAGGTGGTCGACGGCATAGACCGCTGGCTCGACGACCACGGCATAGCCGACGTGCACGACATCATCGGGGTGATTGGTTAACGCCACCCTCCTGCGAAAGTTTAAAACATATATTCCCCTTATCCCTTTATACTTATGAAGAAGATTATTGCTTCGCTCCTTCTCCTCGTCTCCTGCTGTGCGGTGCTTCCTGCTCAGAAGGCCGACGTGAGCCGTTACCTCCAGGGCGCTGTGCCTGTGGTGGACGGCTATGTGCAGTTTGATACAACCGTCGTGGCCTCCGGACGTACGCGTGCTGACATCTACCAGTCGCTCATAGACTTCACTGAAAAGTCGTTGGTGCAAGGTCCGGAGCAGCTCTCCAAGAGCCGTATCACGGAAGCGTCGGCAGAGGACGGACTGGTAGTGGCCAGCATCGAAGAGTACCTCTACTTCAAGCGGACCAACTGGGTGACCCACCGCGTGCGCTTTTACTATCAGCTGATTATGCAGGCCAAAGACGGTGGCTTTACTGCCCAGGTGAGACGGCTGCATTACAAGTATGACGACGCCGATGCCAATAGTGACTTCAAGGAAGACCGTCCGGCCGAGAAGTGGATTACTGACGACGAAGCCCTGAGCCGCGATGGCAAGAAGCTGACCCGCATAGCCGGCAAGTTCCGTAGGTTCACCATCGACCGTGTGGAACAGATATTCAAGCAGGCGGCTGAAGCGGCACGGGCAAAGTAAGCTGCGGTAGATATACGAAGATGAGGCTGTGTGTATGACCTAAGTCACCACACAGCCTCATCTGCTATTCAGACACGGAAGAGCCTGTCTTCCGAGGCGGTCACGTTATTTCATAAGCTCGACACTGCGGCTGACAAAGCGGCTCAGCGCTTCGCCTTGTAGCAGGCCGTTCTGCAAAAGAGCAAGGTCTATCAGCTGGGCTACGGTAGGATTGCCGGCGCTGTACTCCTTCCAGACAGTCTGACGCTTCTCCTCGAGCTGGTGAATATCGTCGTCCACCTGGCGTGACATGGCCTTGTCATCCTCGGTAAGCTCGTCGTACTTCTTATCCTTCTGCGCCTCGTTAATGGCGTTGCGGCGTGCCTCGAGACCTTTCATCTCGCTCTCAATCGGGGCAAGCTTGTCGTGGAGCGCGGTCTCCATGTCGGCGGCCACGCCTTTGAGCAGACGGTGGTCGGCATTGAGCACGAGGGTATACATGTTAGGCATTTCGCCATAGAAGGAGGCGCCCTGCTGGAAGCGGCTCATGTCCTTCATACGGCGCAAGTACTCACTCTGGGTAATGACCACGGGGGCGGCGTCGCTACCCATGGCAGCTGTCTCTACGCGGATTTCGGCCTTGTCTATCTTAGGCAGAGCGCCGGTGAAGATGCCGCTGAGGTTCTGGCTCAGAGAGGCTTCTACCTGCCCGGCCTCGCTGCCTTCCTTGACGATGAGGCGGTCTATCACGTCGCCATCGACGCGGCTGAAGCGGCACTTCTCGAATTTCTGCTCGAGCAGTCCCACCGTAGCGGTGTCGAGGTCGCCGTCCATGAGGAGCACGTTATAGCCCTTGGCTTCGGCGGCTGCGATGTAGGCATATTCGCTCTCCTTGTTGTTGGCGTAGAGCAGAATGAGATTACCATCCTTGTCAGTCTGATTGTCTTTGACTAAAGTCTGATACTCTTCGTAGGTAAAGTGCTTGCCCGAGACATCAGTGAGCAGGGCGAAGTTTTTGGCTTTGTCGTAGAAGTCTTCCTGGCTGAGCATCCCGTAGTGGATGAAAAGCTTGAGGTCGTTCCACTTTTGCTCAAAGTCGGCGCGGTCGTTCTTGAAGATGGACTGTAGACGGTCAGCCACCTTGCGAGTGATATAGCTGGAAATTTTCTTAACGTTGGCATCGCTCTGGAGATAGCTTCGGCTGACGTTCAGAGGTATGTCGGGAGAGTCGATGACGCCGTGGAGGAGGGTGAGAAAGTCGGGAACGATGTTGTCAACCTGGTCAGTGACAAAGACTTGGTTGCAGAAGAGACGTATCTTGTTGCGGTGAATGTCAATGTTGTTCTTGATACGCGGGAAGTAGAGCACGCCGGTGAGATGGAAGGGGTAGTCGACGTTGAGATGTATCCAGAACAGAGGGTCGTCGCTCATGGGGAAGAGGTCGGAGTAGAACTTCTTGTAGTCCTCGTCTTTGAGTGAGGCGGGAGCCTTTGTCCAGAGCGGGTCAGTGACGTTGATGATGTTGTCCTCGTCAGTCTCTACTTCCTTGCCCCCTTCCCACTTGGTCTTCTTGCCAAATGCAATGGCCACGGGTAGGAAGCGGCAGTAGCGGGTGAGTAGTTCTTGTATCTTGTTCTTTTCGAGGAACTCCTTGCAGTCGTCGCTGATGTGGAGCACAATATCGGTGCCGCGCGTGGACTTATCGCAGGGCGTAATCTCAAACTCGGGCGAGCCGTCACAAGTCCACTTGACACCCTCGCTACCATCTTTGTAGCTGTGGGTCAGTATGTCAACACGAGAAGCTACCATGAAGGCAGAGTAGAAACCAAGACCGAAATGGCCGATAATGGCGGCAGCATCTTCCTTATACTTCTCGAGAAAATCATTTGCCCCTGAGAAAGCAATCTGATTGATGTACTTGTCGATTTCCTCGGCCGTCATGCCGATGCCACTATCGCTGACCGTCAGTGTGCCCGCCTCAGTGTCAATGGAGATGCGGACAGTGGTGTCGCCAAGCTCATTCTTGTACTCGCCCTTCATGGCCAGCGTCTTGAGTTTCTGCGTGGCATCTACGGCATTGCTTACCAGCTCGCGCAGAAATATTTCGTGGTCGCTGTAAAGGAACTTCTTGATGACGGGGAATATGTTCTCCGTCGTGATACCTATTTTACCTTTCTGGCTCATAGTGATAGTATGTTTACAAAATATGTTGGGTATTTCTGCGCTCTATATTGCAAACTTCGTGCCAATCGCGCATTAGACCGCACTACTTATCGTATCCTCCAGGAATTTTGGAAGAAAACCATGGGGAATTGTATCTCGTCGCTGGTGCTGTCGTTGTAGGTCACGTTGAGGTAGACGTTGACCATCTTGCCATCGTCGTGAAACTCTTTACGGGCAACCTGTGCACTGCGTACTCCCTTACGGTCAGAGAGCACTTGCAGATAATGGTGTCTCAGCAAGGCAATGGTGTGTTGCTTGTATGTGGGAGGAGCGCCGTGGCATGAAGCCATCGAATCGGTATAGGCTTCGAAGTGGCCCTTGGCAAGGAGCATATAGTCATATACTGCCAAACTGTCTTGGAAGCCGTTGGGGTCAGCCTCTGTCGCATGACTGTCAGAGCAAGAGGCATGGATGAAACACAGAGAGGCACAGCAGAAGCTGCAAACAACAAGGGAAGTAGCCTTCTGCCACTTCCCAAGTATAGAGATATTAAGGTTCATTGTATGAAAGTGTAGGCCAATTACTTCTGACGTATGAATATCTGAATGGGGGTGCCTGTGAAGTTCCAGCGTTCACGTATCTTGTTTTCAAGGAAGCGCTTGTAAGGCTCCTTGACATACTGCGGAAGGTTGGCGTAAAAGACGAAGGTGGGAATTTGTGTATTGGGGATCTGCGTGCAATACTTTATCTTGATATATTTACCCTTGATGGAGGGTGGGGGATACGCTTCAATGAGAGGAAGCATCTCCTCGTTGAGCTTAGATGTGCCGACATGGTTCTTACGTGTCTTGCAGACTTCATTGGCCACCTCCAACACTTTGAAGATACGCTGCTTAGTTACAGCTGAGGTAAACACGATGGGGAAGTCGGTGAATGGAGCGAGACGCTGACGTATGGTCTCTGTGTAGTGGCGTATGGCTACCTGAGACTTATCCTCTACGAGGTCCCACTTATTTACTACAACGACGAGACTCTTCTGGTTGCGCTGGATGATTTGCAATATGTTGAGGTCCTGTCCCTCTATTCCACGTGTCGCGTCAAGTAGGAGCAGACACACGTCAGAGTATTCGATGGAGCGTATGGCGCGCATCACAGAATAGAACTCCAAGTCCTCGCTCACTTTGTTCTTTTTGCGAATGCCGGCAGTATCTACGAGGTTGAAGTCGAAGCCGAACTTGTTGTAGCGTGTGAGTATGCTGTCTCGCGTGGTGCCGGCGATGTCAGTCACGATATGGCGTTGCTCGTCGAGGAACGCATTGATGATAGAACTTTTACCGGCGTTGGGACGACCGACTACGGCCAAGCGAGGAATGTCATCTACAGCGTCATCATCGTTATCCCGTCCCACAACTTCCAGGATGCGGTCAAGCAGGTCGCCTGTGCCGCTTCCGGTTGCAGCAGAGATGGGGTATGGATCGCCTATGCCGAGGCTATAAAATTCTGCGGCATCGTAGCGGTCAATGTTATTATCGGCCTTGTTGGCACATAGTATGACAGGCGTTTTCGTGGCACGCAAGATGCGTGCAACTTCCTCGTCAAGATCGGTGATACCGTTCTTCACATCCACGACGAAGAGGATGGCATCGGCTTCTTCGGTCGCCAATGTCACCTGACGGCGGATAGCTTCCTCGAAAATGTCATCCGAGTTGACTACCCAGCCTCCGGTATCAACTAATGAGAATGTGGTCTTGCCCCACTCGCACTTACCATATTGTCGGTCGCGTGTAGTGCCTGCCTCGTCGCTCACAATGGCTTGCCGGGTGCCGGTCAAGCGATTAAAGAGTGTAGACTTACCCACGTTGGGACGGCCTACAATGGCTATTAATTTGGACACAGTTCAATCGGTTTTATGTAATGTCGCACCGCCATGCGGCAGCTGCGAGAGAAGTGAATATATGAGAGCCGGCTTACCCCTTTTGGTCGTAGCCAAATGCCTGGAGACGTTGACTGTTATTGCGCCAGTCTTTATCTACCTTGACATAGGTGCGAAGGTATATGCGTTTGTCGAAGAACTTCTCTAAGGTGCGGCGAGCCTCGGTGGAGACCTTTTTGAGTGCAATACCTTGATGACCAATGAGAATGCCTTTCTGACTTTCGCGTTCCGCATAGATGACAGCCGAGATGTGGATGTGGTCTTTGCTTTCCTTAAACTCCTCGACCACGACCTCTACCGAGTAGGGTATTTCCTTATCGTAGTATAGAAGAATCTTCTCGCGAATGATTTCTGTCACGAAGAAACGCGCCGGCTTGTCGGTCCACTGGTCTTTGCCAAAGTAGGGTGGGGAAGCCGGAAGTAACTCCTTAATTCTACCAAGCACATTATCTATGTTGAACTTGGCTTTCGCTGAGATGGGGAATATCTCAGCCTCTGGGAGCACCTGATGCCACTCTTCTACAAGGCTCTCCAGGTTTGTCTGGTTGCTTAAATCGATTTTGTTAATGAGTACCAGTACTGGTACATCCATCTTCTGCACCTTCTCGACGAAGTCCGAGTTCTTTTGAGGCTTTTCGATGACGTCTGTGACGTACAGCAGCACATCTGCATCGCTCAGGGCGGACACCGAAAAGGCAAGCATGTCTTCTTGCAACTTGTAATTAGGTTTGAGCACGCCCGGAGTATCGGAGAAGACTATTTGGACGTCTTCTTCATTGATGATGCCCATGATACGGTGGCGCGTGGTCTGCGCTTTGAAGGAGGTAATGGATATGCGCTCCTTCATGAAGAGATTCATCAAGGTCGACTTGCCAACGTTAGGGTTACCAACGATATTGACAAAGCCTGCCTTGTGGGTGGGGCTGTATGCTTCTATGGTCATTTACTGCGTTGTGCCTGTTAGACGTGGGTTAGATTTAACCGAACAACCAACGGTCACGGCTTAAAGTCATGACCGTTGGTCTTGTGGGTATATGGGTTGTTGCGAGAATGGATGCAGTCGTTTTGTCACTCGGGCCGGTATCAATAAGCCCACTTGATATAGGCAGCGCCCCAGGTGAAGCCGGCACCGAATGCGGTCAAGATGAGATTGTCTCCCTTCTTGAGCTGCTTCTCATAATCCCAGAGAGCCAGGGGAAGGGTGCCGGCTGAGGTGTTCCCGTAGCGTTGTATGTTCAACATTACTTGCTCCATGGGCACTTCCAGGCGCTGGGCCACAGCTTCTATAATGCGCACGTTGGCCTGATGGGGAACGATCCAGTTGATACTATCCTTGGTAAGCCCATTACGCTCCGCGATGAGGGCACAGGCATTACTCATGTTCGTCACAGCGAACTTGAAGACTGTGCGCCCTTCCTGGTGGAGGTAGTGCATGCGGTGGTCTATCGTGAAGTAGGAAGGAGAACAAACCGAACCGCCAGCCTTCAAACAGAGGAAGGGTAGGCCAAGACCGTCAGTGCGCAGGTAGCTATCCTGCCAACCATATCCTTCTTCAGTGCTTGGCTCAACCATCACAGCGGCAGCGCCGTCACCAAAGATTGGGCAGGTTGCACGATCGGTGTAATCTACAATAGATGACATTTTGTCAGCACCGCAGACTACTATCTTCTTATATCGTCCGCTCTGTATCATACCCGCTGCTGCGTCCATTGCAAATAGGAAGCCACTACATGCGGCCTGCATGTCAATGGCAAAGGCATTCTTCATGCCCACCTTGCCGACAACGATGCTTGAGGTAGAGGGAAAGTGATAGTCAGGGGTTGTAGTGGCAATGATGAGGCAGTCCACTTCTCCGGGATCGGTGTTCGTCTTCTCCAGCAACTGCTTGACAGCCTTGCGGGCCATGTAGCTGGTGCCGAGCCCTTCCTCGTTGAGAATGCGGCGCTCCTTTATGCCGATGCGTGTCATTATCCACTCATCGTTGGTATCGACCATGCGAGCCAGCTCATCATTGTTGAGCACATATTCAGGCACATAGCCTCCAACGCCAGTAATAACGGCATTAATCTTTTCCATGTTATACTCACTTGGTTAGGGAGAGGGCACTGAGCGAACTGCACTAAAATACCTTGAAAGGATGTACGTCTTTTAGTCAGCGTGAGATTATGCCGTGCCTCTCATATAAAAAGAGACAAGTCTAAGAGTGGGAGGGGGAGGCCCTGTACCACTCTTAAACTCTCTATTGAAATTAGTTCTAAATGGCTTGTGGCCAATAGGAAGTGTACTATCGTCGCTCGTGAGAGCGATGCAGAATAGCCTTATTCGGCTACTTCCTTGTTGATAGCGAGCTTACCACGATAGTAGCCGCATGTGGGGCATACTGTGTGGTAGATGTGCCATGCACCACAATTAGGACATACGGCGAGCGTAGGAGCTACGGCTTTGTCGTGGGTTCTACGCTTGAGGGTACGGGTCTTTGACTGTCTTCTTTTAGGATGTGCCATTTTATGAGAATGATTTTGTTGAGTTTAGTTGTATTCAGAGTAATCTCATGCTTCGCCGGCTATATACTTTGCAGTATCGGGGTTGCATTGACCTTCAAGGTGAATACGCCTTGGGGGTAGGGCTGTAATGATGACCTCGTAGACAGTCCATCCCAGGTCGATTGAACCGTCAACTTCGGTGTACAGCAGGTCTGTGCCCTGCGTCTCGTCTGCGTCGTCGTCCTTCACCTTCACTACGTCCTCGCATGCTACGGAAACGTTAACGGGGTCAAGACAACGGTCACATACGACAGTGACATCTCCTTTGATTTGCAGCTTCACTTCATAGAAGGAAGCGCCTTGGCTGCTTATCGCGAGGTTGACCTCTACGTCGCCGCCCAACACCTCGTCTTGGTCCAGTGCCTTAAAGAAGGCATCTTGCAAGTTCACCGTCAGAAGTGGAGAAGTCTGCACGGCTTTAGAGGGGTTGATGGTCAGAGTGCTGTCACTATACATAGCGGCTGCAAAATTACGTCTTTTTTTATAATTGATAGCGCCTCGCTCCTCTTTTTTTCTGAGTTACTTACAGATAGCACCATGTAGTGTGCTGAGATTACGCGTTGCGCATATCGGGTGGTCTTTCCGCTACTCTGCGTCTTTTACAAGGGCTATCTTCAGTTCTTCCAGCTGGGCCTCGGCCACTTCAGAGGGGGCATCGAGCATGACGTCGCGGCCTGAGTTGTTTTTGGGGAAGGCTATGCAGTCGCGGATGCTGTCCAGGCCGGCGAAGATGGATACCCAGCGGTCGAGCCCGTATGCCAGGCCGCCATGAGGGGGTGCGCCATATTTGAAGGCGTTCATCAGGAATCCAAACTGTGCTTGTGCTTTTTCGGGGGTGAAGCCGAGCACCTTGAATATCTGTGCCTGAAGCTCTGCATCGTGGATACGGATGGAGCCGCCACCTACTTCTATGCCGTTGCATACCATGTCGTAGGCGTCGGCAAGCACCTTCTCAGGTTGGGTGGCCAGCAAGGGGATGTCTTGAGGGCGTGGAGAGGTAAATGGGTGGTGCATGGCCATGAGGCGACCTTCTTCGTCGCTCCACTCAAACATGGGGAAGTCAACCACCCACAGCAGGGAAAATTTGTTCTTATCGCGCAGGCCGAGGCGATTACCCATCTCGAGACGGAGCTCACAGAGCTGTTTGCGGCAACGCATAGCGTCGGGGCCGCAAAGAATGAGGATGAGGTCGCCGTTAGCGGCGCCAGCTGTTTCACAGACTTGGTGTATCTGTTCCGGTGTGTAGTATTTGTCCACTGACGATTTGATGCTTCCGTCGTCGGCCACCTTGACCCAAACAAGGCCCTTGGCGCCGATTTGAGGCATCTTGACGAAGTTGGTCAGTTCGTCGAGTTGCTTGCGAGAGTATCCCGCACAGCCCGGAGCTACTATGCCGCCTATGTATGCGGCGTCGTCAAAGATGCTAAAGTTGCCGGTGCCTTTGAGCAGGGTGGTAAGCTCCTTAAACTCCATGCCGAAGCGAGTGTCGGGCTTGTCGGAGCCATACTTCTCCATGGCCTCTTGCCAGGGCATACGTGGGAAGGGGGCTTCGCCGAGGTCTACGCCGCGCACTTCCTTGAAGAGGTACTTGGTCATCTCTTCAAAGATTTGCAGGATGTCTTCCTGGGTGACGAACGACATTTCGCAGTCTATCTGGGTGAATTCCGGTTGACGGTCTGCACGTAGGTCTTCATCGCGGAAGCATTTGGCAATCTGGAAGTAACGGTCTATGCCTGCCACCATGAGCAGTTGCTTGAGTGTCTGAGGGCTTTGGGGCAGGGCGTAGAACTGTCCCGGGTTCATGCGTGAGGGCACGATGAAGTCACGAGCCCCTTCGGGCGTAGAGCCAATGAGTATGGGGGTTTCTATCTCGAGGAAACCCTTGCTGTCAAGGAAGTTACGCACCGCTATGCAGAACTTGTGGCGTAGCTCGAGGTTCTTCCTTACATTTTCGCGGCGGATGTCAAGGTAGCGGTACTTCATGCGGAGGTCGTCGCCGCCGTCAGTGTTCTCCTCGATGGTGAATGGGGGAGTCAGCGAGGGGTTGAGCAGGTTGTACTTGTCTACGATGATTTCTATATCGCCGGTGGGCATGTTGGGGTTCTTGGAATAACGTTCTTCCACGAGTCCCTCCACCTGTATGACGTATTCGCGGCCGGTCTTGTTGGCTTGCTCAAAAAGTTCACCGCTTTTCTGTTCGTCAAACACGAGTTGGGTGATGCCGTAGCGGTCTCTGAGGTCAACGAAGGTCATGCCGCCCATCTTGCGAGTACGTTGTACCCATCCTGCCAGGGTGACGTGTTTGCCTTTGTCTTCGATGCGGAGACTGCCGCAGGTATGACTTCTGTACATAGATATGGGGTTATAGATTAAGGGGGTTGCTGATGTGATATGGTTGCTTGTCCGTGTGGCGGTGAGTGGTTTCGCCGGAGCTTCGGGGGTAGGGGCGGGAGGGCTGTGTACTGCGCCGGGGGTCACGGCTGTGGAGAGGTTTCAAACTGTACGTAATCCGCTATCTCTCCCATGAATTGCTGCAGCTGGGCATTGCGTACGTCCACGCTGACAAGTATATAGGCCGCTTCATAGGTGCGTCGGGGATTATCGGTCTGCAGCTTCTTCATGCAGCGCTCCACCTTGTCAGCCAGCTCGTAACCCACGCGGAAGTGCAGGGTCGTCGTTAGGTGGCGTCTGACAATGTTGGCAGTGGCCAGCGCCTCTTCCGTGGCGGTGCGGTACGCTTTGGCCAAAGGGCCTGTGCCTAACTTGACACCACCGAAATATCTTACCACGACGGCCACTACCTGCTGAAGTCCTGCGGCTTGCAGGCGGCCGAGTATGGGCTTGCCTGCGGTGCCTGAGGGCTCGCCGTCGTCGCTGCTTCTGCTGACTTGTTGAGGCTGGCCGGCCGCATCCACTCCCGAGGCGATGTATGCCCAGCACACATGACGTGCATCGTGGTACTGCCTTCGATAGGCTTCTATCGTGTGCTGAGCCTCGGTTTCATCGTCTGCATGGTGGATGAAGGCCATAAACTTCGACCGGCTTTCGGTATACACGCCCGCGGCCATTTCTTCCAGTGTGAGAAAGTCAAACTCGTCCATGGTCAGTGGGGCGATTATATATATAGGTGTGACGTAGCGTAGTCCGGCGCTTTAGGCAAAGTGGTAGAGGAAGGTGGCAATGCCGCTGAGAGCAGGCTTCTTCTCGTCCTTTATTTCTATCGTAAACTTGATTTCCACCTTACATATTCCGCGGAGGTTGCTGATGCTGTGCAGGGAGGCCACAAGGCGCACCTCCTGGCCTGAGAGCACGGCTTGACCAAACTTCATCTTGTCCATGCCGTAGTTCACCAGCATCTTGACGTTTTCTACCTTGATGACCTGTTCCCAGAGGTAGGGCAGGAGGCTCAAGGTGAGGTAGCCGTGTACGATGGTCTGGCCGAAGGGACCGTCGGCTGCGCGCACGGGGTCTACGTGTATCCACTGATGGTCGAGGGTGGCATCTGCAAAGAGGTTGATACGGTCTTGGTCTACTTTAAGCCATTCTGACTTGCCAAGCTCTTGCCCTAAGTGCTGGGCAAAATCGTCGTAGGAGGTGATGGTAAGCATGTGAGTAACGTAAGTTGCGCGATGCGTATCGTCTCAATAGCCGCGGAGGGGCGTAGGTGGGTTGAGCCGCTATGACCGCTTATCAGGTTGGATGGTGAAATGCAAGTGTATGGGGTGGGGCAGTAAGGTGTGGCGTCTGACAGGGACGTTTGTCAAGCCGAGATTATTTGCGCGAGAGTTCCTTCATGTGCAGGGAAGTGATGAGCAGCGATGAGTTGACCAGGGCCTCACATTCGTATGAGCTGAAGGTCTTGCCGTCGCCCTCGCGCTCTATATATTGGTCCACGGAGAACTTGACCTTGTAGACGTGGTCGGCGCGATTGCCCTCGCCGCTCTCGTGGGTGATTTCTGCATCGCGGCTTACACTGAAGCGCACGCTGTGGATGTTCTCGGTAAACATGTTTTCTATCATCTCGAGCACCTGTGCCTTGGTCACATTCTGTCGGCCAAGAAACTGCGACATCGTTGCACTAATGTTTGAGCAAATTGTCTCTTTGTCGTTGGTTTCGAAGCCTTTATAGAACTCGTTAATGACGGAGAGAATGCGGTCGCGGTCTTCCATCGTCACCTCCTGGTCTTGAATTTGACCTTGTGCGATGGAAGCTTCCGAAGCGTAGTCGCCTTCAGGGTGTACAGAGAGGTAATGCTGGTAAGCCTCGGGGGTACCTATACGTTGGGCCGTGATGAAGTCGAGCGAGTCAATCTTGATGTCACAGAGGCGGGCATAGTTGGAGTAGGTTGAGTAACGCTCCTTGAAGCGGGCGAAGTCGGCCGCCTTGTCTGAGAGGCTTATGAGGCTCCACTCCCGGAGCATTTGCTCCAGCTCTTTCAGCTTCTGCTTTACTTCAGGCGCATATTCGCTGTCGGGATACAGGTCTAAGAAGCTCTTGTAGTCTTCGGGGTTGTCGTTGCCGTCGAGTGAGGCGTAAAACTCGGCCTCTGTGGCCTTGCCTTGTGAGAAGTTGGTATACCACACCGTTGCGCCCACTGCGAGTACAACCACGATGGCTATGATGGCGTAGATGATGACCTGCTTGGAGTTTTTGCTCCCTGCTTCAGGCTGAGGGGCTTCAGGCTGGTTGGATGTGGCAGGCTGGTCGAGGTCCGGCCGGGGAGTAGATGAAGTGTTGTTAGGTTCCATAATTGCTGATAGCTGAGTGCTATGGGTTAAACGAGGGGAGGTAGATGCGTCGCGCACGGGGCGGCTCAGTGGCCGGTTGAGTGCTTGCGGCAAAAATTTGCTGCAAATTTAGACATTTCTTCATGCTGTGAGGGACAAAGCGACCGGCATTTTTGCAAGTTGGGGAGCAATTTCAGCCTCATGGCTCCTCTTTGACGGCCAAAAGAGGACGTGCTGAGCCCGCTCAAACGGCAGTCAAACCATCTGCCGGGTATGATTTTTCGCGATGAAGACCCTCAAAATCTCACTTTCCATGGTCTCCCATATCCTGTGACGGCATCCATCGTGACTTGTTGAGGCAGTCCCTCACCATACCGCCCATTCTAACCGCCGACCGGATGGCTGCGGCTTTTAACACCCTGCTTCCGCTTGTGACAAGTTGCCGATGAAATGGACAATAATCTATAAATCGACGGTCCTCGGAGCAGGCCCTCTTGTTTTCGCCTCCTTGCCGTCGTATCTTTGTAAGGCTTTGCGTCAGCGTCTACTGTTTGGGAGACGATTGCACACCGAGTGACAGACGCCCGTCTGCTGAATGGCGTACGAGCGTCGTCCGATTGCCAGACGAACGTCCACCGAAAGGGCGACAGCGCCCCGAAGTACATGCGCTTACTGCTACATGAGCCTGCGAACACATAACCTACTATTTAATAACAGAACTTATGGCTACATCCATTATTACCTTCGACCTGCGTAAGATTCCCCACAGACCCGATATCCCTTTTCAGGGCTACTATCCTGTGGTGGCCAACTCCCAACTGTGTACCACCGACCAGATATGTCAGAAGATTAGTGCCTCGAGTACCATGTCGCCTGCTGACGTCAAGGGGGTGCTGGAGGCGCTTAGCGGCATTCTTTCAGACAGACTCAGCGCCGGTGACCGCGTCCACCTTGAAGGCATCGGCTATTTCACACCCGAACTGAAATCAGAACGAGCCATCACCGACGCTGAGGACAAACTCGTGGCGCGTAGCCTGAAACTCTCGGGTGTGCGCTTCCTTCCCCAAAAGCGTCTGGTCAACACCTTGAGAGACGTGGCTTTCAGGCGCACGGCCCATCCGCTCAACCAGAACCTGCTCTGGAGCGACGACCAAGTGGTGGAGCGGATGCGCCGCTGCATGACCGAAACCGATATCAGTTTCTTCAATCGACGTCAGCTTCAGACGGTTACAGGATTTTCGCGCACTTATTGTATAACTCTGCTGAAGCGACTTGTGGCCGATGGTCGCCTTCTGCGCCACGGCGCGGCGCAGTTCCCATATTACACCATTGCCGACGGAGACGAAGCTCAGTAAGTGGCAGTCCCCGGCTATTTCATACCACTGCCGCCACGCGTAAAGGGAAGCCCCGCACGCGTGGCGGCAGTGGGTTTGAAGGTACGGCCACTCCCCCAAAAATCAAAAAGCGGCCACTTTGTGCGTCGAAAGAAGAACTTTTCTTGTAGAATGTAAAGAATTTATCTATTTTTGCACTGTTTTGCAGGTAAACCCGTTTTGCAAGAAACGGATACCATAATCCGCCCTCATTGGCGTCTTGGGCCGGCGGTGGCCCGCCCTTAGATCATGAGGGAGATGCATGTACTTAGTCAGAGAATAATCAAAATCCACAATCTATTTGTGAATGAAAACCCTGTATAAGATAAAGAAGGGCCTTGACCTGAAGCTGGAAGGCATGGCCCAGCCGCCCCAAAACGGCGGCTCAGTGAATGGGCTTCCTCTCGCCGAGACCTATGCCCTCAGGCCTGCTGACTTCACCGGTGTGGTGGTACGTCTGCTTGTGCGCGAAGGTGACATGGTGAAGGCCGGAGATGCCCTGTTTTGTGACAAAGCAACGGGAATGGTGAAATTCGCCTCCCCCGTAAGTGGTAAGGTGGCTGCCATCGTGCGTGGCGAGCGTAGAAAGATTTTGCGCGTGGAGATAGAAGCCGACAAGACGCAAGGCTCTAAGGCTTTCAGCGTGAAAGCCATAGCCGACTACTCGCGCGATGAAATGGTCAACCTCCTGTGTGAGGCCGGCCTCTTTGCGTTTGTGCGCCAGCGTCCGTATGACGTGATAGCATGCCCTACCGATGCTCCGAAGGGTATCTTCGTGAGTGCCTTCAGCAAGATGCCACTGGCCGCAGACTTCAATGTGGTGGCCACAGGGCAGGAAGAAGATTTCAAGAACGGTCTACGTGCCTTGGCACGCATCAGCAAGGTGCATTTAGGCATCTCGCCCGAACAGATAAACTCCCCTCTGCTCCCCGTCAGCGAGGTCAGCGTCAACGTGTTCGACGGTCCGAACCCTTCAGGCAATGTGGGTGTGCACATCAATCATGCAGACCCCGTTAACAAGGGCGAGACGGTGTGGACCATAGGAGCAGAAGCCGTCATCATGATAGGCCGCCTGCTGCGCACCGGCCAGGCAGACTTTACCCGCATCATAGCCGTGGGTGGCAGCGAGGCCGTGAAGCCCTGCTACGTCAAGACCCCGGTGGGCACCCCGCTGAAGGCTGTATTTGCAGCCGGCGTTAAGCAGGGCGGGCATGTGCGCATTGTCAATGGTAATCCGCTCGTGGGCCAGAAGTCATCGCTCGACGACTATCTCGGTGCGTTCAGTACAGAAGTTTGCGCCTTGCCCGAAGGCGACGACGTGGTAGAGCCCTTCGGTTGGATAGCTCCCCGTCTGAACGACTTCTCGACGAGCTACACCTACTTCTCACGTCTCTTCGGAGGCGACCGCGCCTATCGCCTTGACTGCCGTATCAAAGGCGGCGAGCGCCGCATGATCATGAGTGGCGAGTATGACCGCGTGTTCCCCATGGACATCTACGCCGGACACCTCGTGAAGGCCATTATCACCGGCGATATCGACCGCCAGGAGGCACTCGGCATCTACGAAGTGGCACCTGAAGACTTCGCCGTGGCAGAGTTCGTCGATTCATCTAAGCTTGAGCTCCAGCGCATTGTGCGCGAAGGGCTGGACATACTTCGCAAAGAAAATTCATAGCCACCCTACATATATAATATATACGTCACAATGATAAAGACAATATTCGATAAGCTCCGCCCGCACTTTGAAGAGAAAGGTAAGCTGCACGCATTCTACTCTGTGTTTGAAGGCATGGAGACCTTCATGCTCGTACCCAGCACCACCTCGCGGACAGGTGTGAGCATACATGATGCCATAGACTCTAAACGTATCATGTCGTTTGTGGTCATCGCCCTGCTGCCGGCTCTGCTCTTCGGCATGTACAACATCGGCTACCAGAACGCCCTTGCCGCCGGTATGGTGGAGCAGACAAGCTTCTGGGCAATGTTCTTCTATGGCTTCCTGCTCGTGCTCCCCAAGATAGTCGTTTCTTACTTAGTGGGCCTTGGCATCGAGTTTGCTGTGGCTCAATGGAAGAAAGAAGAAATTCAAGAGGGCTACCTGGTGACGGGTATACTCATTCCTATGATAGTACCTGTGGACTGTCCCCTCTGGATGCTTGCCCTGGCCGTAGCCTTCTCCGTAATACTCTGCAAGGAAATATTCGGCGGCACCGGCATGAACATCTTTAACCCTGCACTCTGCGCCCGCGCCTTCCTCTTCTTCTCATACCCCACCAGCATGAGCGGCGAGAAGGTATGGTTGGCCAAGGAGCAGGTGTGCTCTCTCGGCTATAATCTGCCCGAAGCCACGACCATGGCTACCCCCCTCGGCGAAGCAGCTGCCGGCACCAATATCTCCTATAGTCTGTCGGACATGGTGCTCGGCTTTGTACCCGGCTCTATCGGCGAGACGAGCGTAGTGGCCATCGCCATCGGCGCACTCCTGCTGATGTATACACGCATAGCTTCGTGGAAGACTATCGTGAGTGTGTTTGTAGGTGGCGCTATCGTGGCCCTTCTGTTCAACTTCTTCGGTCCGGCCGACAACGCTGTGGCAGGCATGAGCTGCTGGGAACACTTTGCGGCAGGCGGTTTCTGCTTCGGCGCGGTATTCATGGCCACCGACCCGGTAACGAGTGCACGCACAGAACAGGGCAAGTATATCTACGGCTTGCTCATCGGCATGCTCGCCATCCTGATCCGTGTGCTCAACCCAGGTTTCCCCGAAGGCATGATGCTCGCGATACTCTTCATGAACATGTTCGCTCCGCTGATAGACTATTTCTTCGTGCAACACAATATCAACAAGCGTCTTGCCCGCGGTAAGCAGACAGCCAAGAAGTAAGGAAACGATACGCCCATACTACAACCATCCTTCCCCATTATGAATACCAACAAAAACTCATACACCATCATCTACGCTTCAGTCATGGTGGTCATCGTGGCCTTCTTGCTGGCCTTTGTGTCGTCGGCTCTCAAGCCACGCCAAGATCAGAATGAGGCCCTGGATAAGAAGAAGCAGATATTAGCCTCGCTTCATCTCAGAGACTTCGCTACGAATGAAGACGTGGAGAGTACTTACAACGCTGTGGTGGTGGCAGATGCCATCGTCGACTCAGTAGGAAACATCGTCAAAGAGGGTAAGAATAAAGACCAGGACGGCTTTACCAAAGCCAGCAAGGATATTAGCCCAAAGCAGCTACCGGTCTACATCTGCCAGATAGACAGTACCATTAAATATGTAGTGCCCATCACAGGCCGCGGCCTGTGGGGTGGCCTCTGGGGATACATAGCCATCGACGACGATCTACAGACAATCTATGGCGCCTACTTCTCCCATGAAAGTGAAACGGCCGGCCTCGGCGCCCTCATAGCCGACGAGCCCTTCCAGAAGCTCTTCAATGGTAAGCACATCTTTGCCGATACTGACACTGTGCGTCAGGAACCGTTGCTCACCGTTGTCAAGAATGGCAAGGTTGAGCCCCAGAACCAGCAGTACCAGGTGGACGGCATCACAGGTGCTACCCTCACGTCGAATGGAGTAGCCGACATGGTCAAAAGTGGCTTGAAGCAATATACCGGCTACTTCAAGAGTCTGCACACAATCAAATAATGTTTTTCAGAATACTGCTATGAGTCTGTTTTCTCAAGAAAGAAGAGAGGTTCTTACCACTCCTTTAGCCAAAGATAATCCTGTCGCAGTCCAAGTTCTGGGTATCTGCTCCGCCTTGGCAGTGACAGCACAACTCGAACCCGCCATAGTCATGGGCCTCTCCGTGACTGTGATTACAGCCTTCGCCAATGTCATCATCTCGTTGCTGCGTAAGACAGTGCCCAATCGCATTCGTATCATCGTCCAGCTTGTCGTGGTGGCTTCATTGGTTACCCTCGTTTCACAGATACTCAAGGCCTTTGCTTACGATGTCAGCGTGCAGCTTTCAGTCTATGTGGGGCTCATTATCACTAACTGTATTCTGATGGGACGCCTTGAAGCGTTTGCCATGATGCGCAGCCCATGGGAGAGCTTCCTCGACGGTGTGGGCAATGGCCTTGGCTACGCGTGGATACTTGTGGCCGTAGGTTTTGTACGAGAGCTCTTCGGCAACGGGACACTTCTCGGCTTCCGTATCATACCGGAATCAATCTATGCGGACAACGGAGGTTTTTATGTCAATAATGGCATGATGACCATGCCCGCCATGGCGCTCATCATTGTAGGTTGCCTTATCTGGGCCCTGCGAGCCGCTCAAAAGGAAGCATAACTTTATCTCCCCTACAAATATCACTCATAATAGTCTCCCCCATATCGTCATGACACCAAGGTATTACCCCTTGACTGCAACATGACGTGCGGATGCAATTTACCAAGCATTTTATGGAACATCTATTCAGCCTCTTCATAAGGTCTATCTTCGTAGACAATATGATATTTGCTTTCTTCCTTGGCATGTGCTCCTACCTGGCCGTATCGAAGACAGTAAAAACAGCCTTTGGACTTGGCGTGGCCGTGACCTTCGTACTCATTATCACCGTGCCGGTCAATTACCTCCTGCTTATGAATGTGTTAAAGACAGACACCGTAGACTTGTCATTCCTCTCATTCATCATATTCATCGCCGTCATTGCAGGTATTGTTCAGCTCGTGGAGATGATAGTGGAACGCTTCTCACCATCATTGTATGCGGCCCTCGGCATTTTCCTGCCATTGATAGCCGTTAACTGTGCCATCATGGGCGCCAGCCTCTTCATGCAGCAACGTATTTCTATGGAGCCGGGGAGCACCCAACATATAGGCTCTGTGCTGGACGCCTTTGTCTATGCCCTTGGCTCGGGCATAGGATGGCTTCTTGCCATTGTAGCTTTGGCCGCCATACGTGAGAAAATGGCTTATACCGACGTGCCTCGTCCACTTCAGGGACTTGGCATTACCTTCATTACGGTAGGTCTTATGGCCCTTGCCTTTATGTGCTTCTCAGGTCTTAGTTTGTAACCCCTCCACTATTGTACAGATGGATATCAATTTGATAGTATCAAGTATCAGCGTCTTCCTCGCTGTCATTCTGCTTTTAGTTATCATTCTGCTAATCGCAAAAAAGTATCTTTCGCCTGAAGGTGAGGTCAACATCACCATCAATGATAAAGACTCGGTGTCTGTATCGGTTGGAGGCAATCTCTTGTCCACTCTCTCCGAGAAGGGAATCTATCTTCCCTCTGCGTGTGGAGGCAAAGGTAGCTGCGGCCAGTGTAAGTGCCAGGTCCTTGAAGGTGGAGGCGAAATCCTTGACTCCGAACGCGGTCACTTCACTCGCAAGCAAGTGAAGGAGAATTGGCGTCTGGGTTGTCAGTGCAAGGTGAAGTCAGACCTAAAGATTAAAGTCCCTGAGAGCGTCATGGGAGTTAAGGAGTATGAATGTACGGTTATTTCTAATAAGAATGTTGCCACATTTATCAAGGAGTTCAAAGTACAACTGCCCGCAGGTGCTCACATGGACTTCCTCCCTGGCTCGTATGCTCAGATAAATATCCCAGCATTCTCAATGGACTACGATAAGGATATTGACAAAGATCTTATCGGCGATGAATATCTGCCCGCTTGGCAAAAGTTTGGCTTATTCCCCCTCAAATGCGTTAACCCAACGCCAACCGTGCGTGCATATTCCATGGCAAACTATCCTGCTGAGGGAGACGTCTTTATGCTTACGGTCCGTATTGCGACACCGCCTTTTAAGGCCGACAGAAGTGGCTTCATGGACGTGAACCCGGGTATAGCCTCTTCGTATATCTTTACCCTTAAACCAGGAGATAAGGTAATCATGTCTGGCCCCTATGGAGACTTCCATCCTCACTTCGACTCGAAGAAAGAAATGATTTGGGTAGGAGGCGGTGCAGGTATGGCCCCGCTACGTGCCCAGATTATGCACATGACAAAGACACTCCATACGACGGATAGAGAGATGCATTATTTCTATGGTGCTCGTGCACTCAACGAGGTGTTCTATTTAGATGACTTCCGTCAGCTTGAGAAAGAGTACCCCAACTTCCATTTCCATCTTGCCCTTGACAGGAAGGACCCAGCAGCAGATGCAGCAGGTGTTCCCTACACGGAAGGCTTTGTGCATCAGGTAATGTATGAAACTTACCTTAAAGACCATGAGGCTCCCGAGGATATAGAGTATTACATGTGCGGTCCCGGCCCCATGTCCAAGGCAGTTGTCGGCATGCTTGACAGCTTAGGTGTTGAACCCGAAAGCATCATGTATGACAACTTCGGCGGATAGTCTTTGAAACAAAGATGCCCAACTCTCTGATATACCACTGCCAAGCCATTCATTTAGCCGCCAGCTAAATCATGACTTGGCAGTGTTTGTTTTGGAGAGAATTAATTGCAATCTTATTATAACCTGCTATCATGGCTAACCACGTCTTGGAGCACCTGTCCAATGACGCATCGCCGGAGCAGGACATACGGATGTTACCCTATTATTATAAGAAAACTCACGAATAATTGCGTGAGTTTTTTTGTGTCTCCGACAATACGGCGCTCTTCGGTGGGGTACTCTAAATATTGAGTAACAAACAGACTTCCCGGCAGAGAGTTTCGGCTTATTGGCAGTAACTTACTGCACAGAAACTCGATAGAGCGGCATATACATCCAGCCATCGTCGCCTTATCGGTGTACGTCCGTCCACAGAGCGCTGTACGTCCGTCCACAGAGCGCTGTACGCTCGTTCACAGAGCGCTGTACGACCGTCCACAGAACGTCGTACGTCCGTCCACCGTTTGGGCGACGATGGCTGCAAGCGGCGCAGATACGGACAGGAGGTATCTACCGACTACCAAATCTGCATGCAGCCGTCTCTGAAGGGGGAGAAGCGCCTATTTTTGTATGCGGCAATGATGGCATAATGCAAAATCTTAGTACCTTTGTGGCTGCCATGAAGGGCCTGGTGCCTTTTGCGGCATGGGCATATTGCTCTGACTGCTTTCACGTTCCCCATCCGATGGCCTTTCGCCCCATTGAGGCCTGCGGGTCATCACCTATTTTTATTTTCAAAAGCATGAAATTCGTTGTTTCAAGTAACCTGCTTTCTTCCCATTTACAGACCATCGGTCGTGTGATAGTGCAGAAGAACACTCTCCCTATTCTTGACTGCTTTAAATTCGACATCCATGGCCTGGAGCTTACCATTACGGCCTCTGACAACGACTCGACAATGATGTCGCACCTCAGCCTCGAAGAGTGTGACGAGGACATATGCTTCGCCATCAACGCCAAGGTGCTCCAGGATGCCATCAAGGAATTGCCTGAGCAGCCTCTCGACATCTTTGTGAATACCTCTACCCTCGAGACTACCATCTGTTATCAGAATGGACAGTATAAGATGATGGGGCAGGACGCCACAGACTATCCGGTTTTCCAGGAAGCTGCTGAGGAGAACGTTTCCCTCTCACTTCCCGCCTCCTTCGTTCATGCCGGCTTGACGCGTGGCCTCATTGCAGTGGCTGACGACAAACTGCGCCCCCACTTCAACTCTATCTGCTTCGACCTCAGCGACGGCGACCTCTCGCTCGCTGCCAGCAACGGCAGTCAGCTTGTGGTGTCTACCTATAAAGACGTGGGTGTGACCGATGGCGGCGGCATGTATCTGCTCGGAGCGCGTCCGGTGACCCTCCTCAAAGCCATGCTGGCCAAGCAGGGCGACGAAGCATTGGAGATGAACCTCAACCATCGTACCGCACGGTTTACTACAGCCAGTTTCTCGCTGTTCTGCCGTCTGGTCGACGCCAAGTATCCCGCTTATAAGAAGGTCATACCCCAGGACAACTTCAATGTGCTTACGCTCAATCGCCAGGCCTTTGTGAGTGTGCTGCGCCGAGTGCTTGTTTTTGCCAACCCCGGCGTGGTGCTGGTCAAGCTGCGTCTGGCCGAAGGCAGCCTGCATATCTCCACCCAAGACCTCGACTACTGCAAGTCGGCCGAGGAGTCCCTGCTCTGTGAGTATCAGGGCAACCCCATGAGCATTGCCTTCAATGGCACCGCCCTGCTCGACCTTGTGCAAAACATTGATGCCGACGACGTCTCCATGCTGCTGGCCGACGCCAGTCGTGCAGGTGTGCTCAAGCCTGCCGTGCAGAAGGAACGCGAAGAGGTGCTTATGCTGATACTTCCTTCCGTCTTTAACGATTAAGGCCCATGTCACGGCTTCAACTCACGCGACCGCTTACCTTCTTCGACCTCGAAGCCACCGGTCTGCAGATAGCCACCGACCGCATCGTAGAACTGTCGTACATCACCCTCTACCCCGACGGTCGCGAGCAGACCTATTGTCAGCGCTTCAACCCGGGGCGCCCCATGTCGGCAGAGGCAAGCGCCATCACCGGCATTACCGACGACGATTTGAAGAACTGTCCGGCATTCAAGGAGCATGCTCCCGCTCTCGCCGCCCATATGGCCCAGGGAGACCTGGCCGGCTTCAATTCGTCCACCTTTGATGTGCCTCTGCTCGTGGAAGAGTTTATACGCGCCGGGGTGGATTTCCCCATCGACCGCATACGCCTGGTGGACGCCATGGTGATTTACCACAAGATGGAGAAGCGTGACCTCACGGCCGCCTATAAATACTATTGTCACGCCGACCTTACCGATGCCCATTCCGCAATGGCCGACACTCGGGCCACACTTGAAGTGCTAAAGGCGCAGGTAGAACGATATGCCGACAGCCTGCCGAACCACGTGGAAGGCCTGGCGGACTTCTCGCGCCGTAATCGCAATGTCGACCTTGCCGGCCGCATCATCATGGACGAGCAGGGTAGGGAAGTGTTCAACTTCGGTAAGTACAAAGGCAAGCCCGTGGCCGACGTCTTGCAACGTGACCCTGGCTTTTTCAGCTGGATGATGCAAGGCGACTTTACGCAGAACACGAAGCAAGTGCTCATGCGCCTGAAGCTGCGAATGCTGAAGTAGTAGCGCCGTCCTCACTCATAATCCTCACAAACCACCCGGAAAGCATGGGGCAAGTCTTAGCCAACAAACACATAGTCTTAGGCATCACGGGCAGTATAGCCGCCTATAAGTCGTGCCAGCTCATACGCCTTTTCGTTAAGGCAGGTGCCGAGGTGCAGGTGGTCATTACGCCTGCGGGCCGTGAGTTTATTACGCCGATAACCCTGTCGGCCCTCACTCATAAGCCCGTCATCTCAGAATTCTTCTCACAACGCGACGGAAGCTGGAACAGCCATGTTGACCTCGGCCTCTGGGCCGATGCGATGGTGATAGCCCCGGCTACCGCGTCGACCATAGGCAAGATGGTGCATGGAGTGGCCGACAACATGCTTATCACCACCTATCTGTCTATGAAAGCGCCTGTCTTCTTAGCGCCCGCCATGGACCTCGATATGTATCGCCACCCCTCCACTCGGCAGAACCTGCAGACACTGCGTGCTTGGAACACGAACATCGTAGAGCCTGAATGCGGCGAGCTGGCCAGCGGCCTCGTTGGTAAAGGACGTATGGCCGAGCCCGAACATATCTTTGCCGCCGTGCGTGACAGTCTCGTGGCTGAAGGCTCGTCTCCCACTGCCGGCCCACTCAAAGATAAGACGGTGATTGTGACTGCCGGCCCCACACGGGAGAGTATCGACGCCGTGAGGTACATCAGCAACTACTCCTCCGGAAAGATGGGCTTCGCACTGGCCGAAAGTCTCGCTAAAGCAGGCGCTCATGTCGAATTGGTGGCCGGACCTGTGGCTCTCCAGTTGAACCACCCGCTCATACGTCGCCATGACGTTGTCACGGCCGACGAGATGCTGGCAGTATGCTTGAACCTATTCCCCAAGGCCGATGCTGCCATACTTTGTGCTGCCGTGGCCGACTATAAAGCAGCCCACGCCGTGGCGCATAAGATAAAACGCGAAGAGACAGGGGCTTTCAGTCTTCAACTTGTACCGAACCCCGACATCGCAAAGGCTCTCGGCCAACTCAAAAGCCCTGCACAGCGCCTCATAGGCTTCGCCCTCGAAACGGACAACGAAGAAGCAAATGCGCTGGCCAAGCTCGAACGCAAGCACATGGACTACATCGTGCTGAACTCCCTGCGTGATGCCGGGTCCGGCTTCGGCGTGGACACGAATAAGGTGACCATACTTTCAGCCACCGGCCAGAAGTATCACTTCCCGCTTAAAAATAAAACTGAAGTTGCCGACGACATTGTCGAAGTGCTTGCCACCTCATTCGGCGAATAACCTCCCGACCGCTGTGACCCTCCCGAACGACCATCCGAGGCAGTGAGCCATGGCTTGGAAGCACGAAGAAGAAACCCAATTAGCTCAATGAGTAAAGCTCAAACCGTAAACGCGTTACACACTCATCTTCGAGTAACCCTCAAGTATATGTTGGTCCTGGTCCAACGGCTTGGCGTAGGTTGTTATCTGCTGATAGCAACCTCGTTGTTCACATATACATTGCCTGCGTGCGGCCAAGAACTCGATGCAAGGGTCAACATCAATTATTCGCAGATACAAGGTACGAGCACTTCCATCTTCGACAACCTCAAAACTACTCTGGAACAGTTCTTGAATGACCGCGCATGGACCTCGCTTCAATTCACAAACACCGAAAAGGTAAATTGCACCTTCAACATTACGGTCAATAAATACATCGTGGCTAACGGAGCCTTTGAGACGACGCTCATGGTACAGGCCACCCGTCCTGTCTACGGCTCCAACTATACCACGACCCTCTTCCTCTTTAATGATCCGAACTTCAACTTTGAGTTTCAGGAGTTTGACCAGATTGAATTTCGTGCAGATATGGTTGACAACAACTTAACTGCCACGCTTGCCTTCTACGTCTATCTCATTCTCGGTTTGGATATGGACGCGATGGCCCCACTCGGCGGTACAGAGTTGCTCCAGACGGCGCAGACCATCGTCAATAACGCCCAGTCACTGTCATATAAGGGCTGGAAGGCCTTTGAAGACGACAAGAACCGCTACGCCATCATCAACGATATGCTCGACGGCGGCATGGAGCCCTTTAGAAAGATGCAATACGCGTATTATAGGGATGGGCTCGACGTGATGAGCGAGAATGTGGAGCGTGGACGCGCCGGAATAACCACTGCCATGGAGCTGCTGAAAGAAGCCAACAACAACAAGAGCATGAGCCGCCTCCCGCAACTCTTCACAGAGTATAAGCGCGACGAGCTGCTCTCAATCTATAAAGGCCACGGTACATCTAATGAAAAGGAGGCAGTCGTGGCAACGCTTCAGAAGATAAACCCGTCACAAGGCCCATATTGGCGGCAAATGAAGGAGTAGCAACGACGCCACCCGCACCGAGGCACTCATACGCCAGTGTAGGTGTCGCTAAGGCTACAACCCTTCCCGCTGTCACACTCTCTATATATAATAACAACTTAACGGCATATCGCCTTGCCGTTATACCATCCAGACTACGTGCTTTACCATCTCTACATATCTCACTACGCTCTCATTGACACCCTCGACATTGACTGGCAAGCCGGGTTTACCGCCATTACCGGCGAGACCGGCGCGGGAAAGTCTATCATACTTGGAGCTATCGGCTTGCTTATGGGCCAACGGGCCGACGCTAAGGCCATTCGTACCGGGGAGAAGAAGTGTGTGGTCGAGGCTGCTTTCAAGCCAACCCACCCAGCATTGCCGGCTTTCTGTGAAGCCAATGACATAGACTTCGACACAGACGAGATTATTCTACGCCGCGAAGTCATGATTTCGGGGAAGAGCCGAGCATTCATCAATGACTGCCCTGTTAAATTGACAGACCTTAAAGAAGTGAGCCAGATGCTGCTGGACGTTCATTCCCAGCATCAAAACCTGCTTCTAAGGGATGAGCGATTTCTCCTTGACACATTGGATGGTTACTTGCAAGCTGCTCCTGATGCCGCAAACGTCGTGGGGCAATATCATGACCTCTATAAAGAATGGCAGCAGACTTACAAAAAGTTGCAAGCACTTCGTCGGTCGCTCATGGATAATGATAAGAACAGCGACTACCTTTCTTATCAACTCGAACAGGTTGAAAGCCTCAACCTTCAACCGGCCGAGCAGCAAGAGCTTGAGCAGGAACAGGAGCTGTTGAGCCATTCAGAAGAAATTAAGGAGCACCTCTATCAAGCTGCCGGCCTCTTAGATCAAGGAGAGAGCGGGGGAGTGATCCGCCAGCTACGAGGAGCTGCCGACGCGCTTAGCCGCATAGCTTCTCACTACCAGCAAGCCGATAGCTGGGCCGACCGCCTTACATCTGCCCGTATCGAACTGGACGATTTGTACCAGGAGATTGTGCGTGGCACCGACCAAGTGGATTACGACCCACAGCGACTTGCGTTTATCGAGGATCGGCTTGGGCGGATTTACGACCTCGAACAGAAACACCACGTTACCACCAGCGATGAGCTGCTTGCACTTCGCGATGAATGGCAGGCCGCGCTCACGCAAAGCAGCGACATGGCCGAGACGCTTGCTCGGTTAGAAAACCAGGAAGCACTGAGTAAGCAACAACTCACTGAGTGCGCAGCCCGCCTTACGGCCAAGCGCCAAGAGGCCGCCGCCGCTTTAACCCTGGAACTCACTTCGCTCTTACGGGAACTCGGCATGCCCCATGTGCAACTATCGTTCCATTTTGAGCCTGCCTCTGAGGGCTTGCGGCCAACGGGAGCGGATTCACTCACGTTGCTTTTTTCTGCCAACAAGAACATCCCCCTTCGTGATGTAAGCACTATAGCCTCTGGTGGCGAGATTGCGAGGCTGATGCTCGCCCTCAAGTCAATAGCTTGCAGGCGTGGACACTTCCCGACCATCATCTTTGACGAGATTGACACGGGCGTCTCCGGCATGATGGCCGAGAGCATGGCGCGTGTCATGCTTCAAATGTCGACAGACTGCCAGGTCATTTGTATTACCCATCTCCCACAAATTGCGGCACTCGGCCTCCATCATTATAAGGTATATAAGGAAGAAGACGAGACCGCAACCCACAGCCATCTTGTGCCATTGAGTAGTGACGAGAGAGTGGAAGAAATTGCCCACCTCCTTTCCGGCGTCGACGTGACAGAGGCTGCTTTGGCCAATGCGCGTCATCTGCTTGGCTACACGTAGCTATCTTCGTCCTCTACCCATTCCACTTACCCGTACTTCTATCGCACTTCATAATCCATACCTTCATCACGCACTTCCATCTATGAAAACCGTATATCTATCACTTCTGCTGAGTCTTCTGTCTATTCTCCCCACTTGGGGACAGGTTTCAGTGAAAGACGCCGCTAAGGCCATGCTCTCCGTGACAGCATACGGGTCCGACGGAAAGGTCAGAAAGACAGGCCGGGCCTTTTATGTGAACGCCTCAGGCCATGCCGTTTGTGCCTACACGCTATTAGAAGGGGCGCACAAGGCTGTGGTTCGCGATTTCAAAGGCAAGGAGTATGTCGTCCACCGCATTGTGGCTGCAGAAAGTGCCTGTGACCTGGTTCGTTTCACCGTCCAGACCAAGGGAGAAACGCCTTTCATTGCACTTACATCCTCTCCGGTGGCCATGGGCACCCGACTTAATTACTATCAGCAAGTGTCTGAGAAGAAGGCCCACCTACTCACGGCGGAGATTACTGCCGATACACCTTATGAGCAGTATCGCTATTACGATACCTCCGTGCCCAACGATGCCGACATGGTAGGTACACCGCTGCTCGATGAGGATGGTAAAGCCGTAGCCATATTGCAGTATAACGTGAAACGACCTTCGTCCGCCCACACGGCGGTGGGTGCCTGCGCCATTGATGCCCGTTTCGTCAACGATCTTCGTCAAAAGTCGACCACGGTATTGAGCACCGACTTGCGTGCCATCCATATTCCCAAGGCACTGCCTGAAAAATTCAATGAAGCACAGACCGCGCTCTACATGATGAACAAGCGCGACACGGTGGCGTGTCTGATAGCTTACAATGATTTTGTGGATGCCTGGCCCACAGCGCCTGATGGGTATGTGCAGCGTGCCCGGTTTCTGGCCACTCTTGGCCGCTACGCCGAGACAGAAGCTGATTTTCAGAAAGCATTCAGGCTTGCTGCCAATGCACAAGGCGACAGTCTGATGGCAGCATGCGACGTCCACCACTCCTTCAGCGAGTTACTCTATCGGGCTTCGCTCTCACAGCGAGATACTACAGCGTTGTTTCCAGGCTGGACGTTGCAGCGAGCCATTGAAGAAGCTACAGCGGCCTATAGTCTGAAGCCTCTGTCCATCTACCTCTTTCAGCGGGGGAAGTGTCTCTTTGCCAGCAAGGACTATGCTGCTGCTTACGCCGACTATAAGAACGTTCTCGTCGACCCTGCCTTCCAGTCGCCGGAAGTATATTTCGCAGCCGCTCGGTCGCTTGAAATGTGCGGTACTGACAGTCTTCGGGTCATCGCCCTCCTGGATAGTGCCATCGCCGTCCTTCCCAAGCCGCTTACAGCACAGTCTGCGCAGTACTATTTAGAGCGCTCCCAGCGCCTGATAGATGCCGGGCGTCTTCGCGAGGCTATCAACGATTACAACGAGTACGAGAAGATACTTGGTCCACGCAACCTCAATGACCGCTTCTACTATCTGCGTTATCAGGTAGAGGTAGACGCTCATCTTTATCAGCAGGCTCTCGACGACCTGCATACGGCCATTGCCACCGCTAAGGTATCGCTGCCTTATCGCCTGGAGGAGGCCTTCTTCTATCTGCGTGTAGGAGAATATCAGCAGGCTCTCTCGGCTGCCAAGGCTCTTCTTCCTGAATTGCCCGAGAGCCCGGACCTTTATCGCATCCTTGGCCTTGCTTATGGTGAGACGGGCCAAAAGCAGGAGGCCCTTACCCATCTCAAGAAAGCCCAGGAGCTGGGCGACAACTTAGTAGCCCCCTACATCGAGAAGTATAGCAAGTAATCTGCCAAGCCTTCACCTCTTCCGCTTCATTCTTCTGACTATGCGCTTACCCAAGCCCTTACTTCTTCTGCTGCTGTTCCTGCTGTCTGCCATAGATGCCGCAGCCCAGCAACCTCATCAGACACAGACGTTACCCCTTGGAGGGCGGGCCGGCAGGCAATCCACCCTCAGCGACAGCATTGAACGTACCGACGTGCCCGAGGGATTGTATGCCTGGACTGTCCATCCTCGTTTTGGCGATATTGTTCCTGCCCCTTACGATACGGTTCCCCATGCCTTCCAGCGCGAGGCGTTCACCTCGGGCATGACCGGACACTACAACTACACAGGCAACCTCGCTGCTCCACGCATCAGCAGACACTTTCTGGAGCAGACGTTCGACACGATGAGTGAGCCTTTCCTTTTCCTCCGCCCCTACGACTACTCCATCACTACTCCGGGCCAGCTTCTATTCACCAACACGAAATCGCCCTTTACCACCATCACCTATCACGAGTGTGGCAACAAACAGAATGGCGAGGACAGAATTAAGGCCAACTTCGCAGTCAATGCCGGGAAGCACCTCGGCGTAGGTTTCAAGGCTGACTATCTATATGGTCGTGGTTACTACCAGGCACAATCCACGGCTCACTTCAATGGAAGTCTATATGGCTCTTATATCACTGACCGATATAAGCTCCACCTCATCGTTTCTCACTTGCAGCTCAAGACGCGTGAGAATGGTGGCATTCAGCACGATGATTTTGTCAATCGTCCGGAGAGTTTCCCCACAACTTACTCGCCGGCCGATATGCCCATCAACTTGCAGCGGGCCTGGAATAAGATTATGCAGAATACGCTTTTCTTCACCCATCGTTATAGCCTTGGGCTCACCCGCTATCGCGACCAGCATGGCCGCCTTGTAAAGAAAGAAGATGCCCTGCGTTATTTTGAAAGCAAGCGTCAGGGCTCTCAGCCTGATACGCGCAGTAATAATACCATTGTTTCCCAGACCGACAGTCTTAGTAGTGCCGGCGTTCAATCGTCTGACAGCCTCAGTCGCAATGCCACTCCGTCTGCTCTGCCGGTAGACAGTCTTGCTCTTCAGATAGCTGCCACCGACAGTCTCCATCGCCAGCAGCCGGCAGCACCTCCGGTTTCCCGTGCCCGTCAGCCCCGAGGTGTTGACCTTAACCGGGAGTTCAATCGCTCTGCCCGCTCGTCGTCCTCACGCACTGCAGGACAGCCTCGTCGTCAGACATCGTCGACGGGTCAAGCCTCTGACTCATTGCTGGTCGGCTCTGAGCCGACAGCCGATACGCTGACCATCCTCACTGAGTTCGTTCCCGTCACCTCGTTCATCCATTCCTTCCGTCTCAACGACGGTGTACGCCGTTTCCAGTCGCGTGAACGCAACAATATCGACAACCCCGGGTACTTCAGCCACTTCTTCCTTCCCGGAGACTCGGCTTCCGATCGCACCGACCATATCCTCGTCGAGAACACCCTCGCCCTGGAGCTTCACGAGGGCTTCAACAAGTGGATGCAGAGCGGCATACAGCTCTACGGCCGCCATGCCTACAACCGTTACACGCTTCCTAACGAGCAGAAGAACCCGGTAGCCTATGTCGAAAACTATTTTACCATTGGTGCCCGCCTTCTGCGTGAGCAGGGCAAGGTGTTCCATTACCACCTCTTAGGAGAGCTCCGCACCACCGGCACTGACTGGGGAGAGGTGCATGCCGAAGGCGACGCTTCGCTCACCTTGCCCTTCCGCCGCGACAGCCTGCGCATCAAGCTCACCGGCTCTTTCAATACAGAGAGACCCACTTTCTATTATCGTCATTACCATGGCCGCAATGCATGGTGGGATAACGACAATCTCAAGAAGGAGATACGCACTTCTCTCGCTGCTTCTGCCAGCTATCACCATACTCGCCTCACAGCCTCGTTGCAGAACCTGCAAAACTATACCTACTTTGCAGAAGAGCTTACCCCGTACGGCCATACCGACGGATATACTGCCTATCGTCACGGGGTAAAGGTTCGCCAGAGCGACACCAACATTCAGCTGCTCGGGCTTACGCTCAACCAAGATTTCAAGTGGGGCATCTTACACTGGGACAACGAGCTGACCTATCAGACCACGACCAAGAAGGACGCTTTCCCCGTGCCCGCGTTCACGGGATACTCTAACCTCTACCTCCTATTCCGTTTGGCAAAGGTGCTACGCACGGAGGTGGGTGGAGATGTGACCTATTTCACCCCCTATTACGCGCCGACCTATTCGCCTATCATCGGCCAATATGCCGTCCAGGATAAAGTAGGGCGTGTCAAGGTGGGAAATTATCCCATAGTGAATGTCTATGCCAATTTCCACCTGAAGCGCACGCGCTTCTATATCATGGCCTCTCACGTCAACTATAAGCAGGGCAGCGGCCGTCCCTTCCTTGTGCCACACGCTCCCTTGAACCAGATGGTCATCCGCTTGGGCCTTTCGTGGAACTTCATCAACTGATGCCTCGTCCACTCCTCCTCCTTCTCAGGATGCAAGTCGGCAATACCGCGCTCAACAAGCATCTCACCGGCAGTGTATCGGCCCATCTGTCCTGCCCCTCCTACGCTCCCACTGACTAACCCTTTCAATCATACCTATATGCTAACCTCCACCAAAACTATTTTACAGCTCCGCCTCATAGTCATGAACTTTCTCGAGTTCGCTGTTTGGGGAGCCTATCTTACTTCCATGGGCAGCTATCTCGCCACTCATGGCCTTTCCACCCAGATTGGTTGGTTCTATGCCGTGCAAGGCATTGTCTGCCTCTTTATGCCGGGGCTTGTGGGAGTGGTGGCCGACCGCTGGCTGGCAGGTCATCGTCTGTTGGGCCTCTGCCACGCCATTGCCGGTGCCTTGATGCTCTACACGGGCTTTACGGCACTCGGCATGGGAGCGACCGCCTCCATGTCTGGCCTCTTCATACCCTATGCTCTGAGTGTCGCCTTCTTCATGCCCACCATAGGGCTCAGCAACGCAGTGGCCTTCAATGCCCTCGGACAGGCCGGACTTGATACTGTGCGCGACTTCCCGCCCATCCGTGTGTTTGGCACCATTGGTTTTATCTGTACCATGCTCCTCGTCAACTTCTTAGGTTTCCAGACCGAGCACCAGCAGTTTCTTCTGAGCGGCGCGCTCTCCTTGGTGCTGGCACTTTATGCTCCCACACTGCCTCCGTGTCCCGTCAGCAGCAGAGACGAGCGCAAGTCGGTGGCACAGTCTTTAGGTCTCGATGCCTTCAAGCTCCTGGCCAACCGCCACATGGCCATCTTCTTCATCTTCAGCATGCTGTTGGGAGTAAGTCTCCAGATCACCAATGGCTATGCCAATCCCTTCATCATGAGTTTTAAGAACATACCCGAGTATGCCCATACCTTCGGAGCTAATAACGCCAACGCCCTCATCTCACTCTCTCAAATCAGCGAGACATGCTGTATCCTGCTCATACCCTTCTTCATGAAGCGCTTCGGCATCAAGCGTGTCATGCTTATTGCCATGTTTGCCTGGGTGCTGCGCTTCGGCCTCTTCGCTACGGGCGATCCGGGTGCAGGAGTATGGATGTTTATCCTTTCCATGATTGTCTACGGTGTGGCCTTCGACTTCTTTAATATATCAGGGGCACTCTTCGTCGACAACCACACCGACAAGAGCATCCGAAGCAGTGCGCAGGGCCTCTTTATGATGATGACAAACGGTCTCGGCGCCACGATAGGCACCATCGTAGCCATGTGGGTGGTCAATTACTATGTGCAAGAAGGGGCTTCGCCAGAGCTCAACATAGCAGGCTGGCGCACGTGCTGGGCTATCTTCTCCGCTTACGCATTTGCGGTATTTGTCCTCTTCGCCTTGCTGTTCAAGGAGAAATAGACGGGGTCACACAGGTGGGTTCAGCTCACAGACATTTTCGCGTCGTTGTGTCCGGCCTCCCTGTTGTGCACCTTTCTCTCTTCTATTCATATAATACGACCGGCCTTGCTGTATGATGAGTACGCAAGGCCGGTCGCTGTATACCTAATAGTGGAGAAACATACATACTTTCCGGCGGAGAGTTTGGGCTCAGTGGCAGTGGCTCACTCCACCGGACCTCGATGTCGCGGCATGTACATCCCGCCATCGTCGCCTTATCGGTGTACGCTCATCCTTCGGTTGGTGTACGCCCGCCCACGGGGCGGTGTATGGGCGTCGCCCGAACGGGCGACGATGGCTGCATGTAGGTGTAGGGACGAACGGGCCTGGGGCATTGATTACCAGGACAGCGCGACCATTACCGGAAAGAGGCGAAGAGGGTCGCCCCATATCTCGGCTGAACGCCACATGGCTTGGCGCGACGGCTTGACGCGGCCACGAAACAGGCGACGGCCATTGACACGTATTTCTACAGGCCGAGTGAGGTCGACCATAGTCTCTGAAAGAAAGAGATTTAACTGCCCGTGTTCGGCCGGGCTATAGCGGCGGGAGAAAATCATGGGTATATGCCAGTGGGGATCGGTCCAAGTCACGTCGTATGCCGTTCGCTCCGCGGTGAGTTCTATCACGTTGTCATGACCAGTGCGAAACTCGTAGGTGGTTCGCTCCGCGTCGGTCTCTTCTATTACCTCGAGGTTATAAAAGTCATTGCGCTTGACGCCGTCCATCTCGAAATTTTCCCAACGCCAGTGGGTAGGCTGTGCCTGTCGGCGATAGCGGTTTAGCCAAGGGGTGGTGGGAGAGTAATCTATACCGTGACCACATCCGGGTATCAGCTCCACGCGATGAACATATTCGTCAGCATAGAGACGTGCCATGCTGTCAAGGGCTTCGCCCGTGAGGCGGGTGAGCATGTGGCGGTAAAACATGGCGTCGTTCTCGCCCGTGAGCAGGCTGAAGGCCACGTGGCCCAGGTTTTCGACCGGCGCATTGCGTAGTGGCTCTCCGCCGGCCATGGGACCTGCGCCCGCGAGATAGTCCGCATAGTAGGAAGCTAAGCGCTGACTGCCATAACCTCCCTCAGAGATGCCGAAAAGATAGAGACGGGCGGGGTCGATCTCGGGCGAAGCGAGCAGATGGCGCAAGAGGCGATGCCAGGCCCATTGCTTGGAACGCTGCCACCAGCGGTAGTATGCGCCCTCCTGTGGAATTTGCGGTATGAAGTAGGCAGAAGGAGCATCGTCGAAGCGTTGCGCCATGGCGTAGCCGGCCTGCCACTCGCCCTCGCGCGGCCCTGAGCCGTGAAGATAGACGTAACAGGGCCAACCGGCCGAGGGACGTGTACCTTTGGTGCCCGAACGGAAGCGCAAAAGCGCCTGTGGCTCAAGGCTGTCGGGCAGAAGCCAGGCCGTGACTCTGGCTTCGCTGAGAGGAGCAAGAGAGGGCAGGGAAGTGGTGCGCTCTGAGGCGGCCCATGCCTGGCGCCAGCTGTTCCAGACCTCCGCGCGAAGGGCGGCGAGGCTGTCGGGAGAGGGGATGAGGGGGCGCGAAGCCAACATAGGCATTGCTACAAGCAGGGTAAGGAGAATGGCAAACTTTCTGAACATGGCGAGTAGGTATAGGAAAGGGTGAAGTCAGGCCTGAGGACCGGCTTCACCCCGTTATCAGTGTGCGGCAGACGGTTAGAAACGTGCGGCCACCTGAAAGTCGAAAGTATTGTAACGCGAGTCTTTCGTGCCACCTGCTACGCGGCGGCTACGATCGTCGGTATAGGTGTAGTTGAGCTGGAAGATGAGATTCTTGCCTAAGTTGTAGTTGACGGAGAGACCGTAGTCAGTCTTCAGAGAAGCCCAGGTCTTGGCTGCACGATAGCAGTCGTAACGCCCATATACCTTCATGTCCTTCATGACCGGCACTCCGAGTGTGGCGTACCAGGCATCGCTGCGGGTGGGAGCATTGACGTCGGTGGTGACCCCGCCCACGCTGTGCATGTATTCACTGCGGAAAGTCCATTTAGACTCGTACTTGACGCCTGCACCCCAGCGCACACGCTTGACAGAGGCCCGCTGCGTGGCGGGGTCGCCGTTATACTTCTCGTTGACGTAAGTACCATTCCAGCCAAAGCCACCGATGGCGAGGTTCTTGATGGGCGAGAACCATAGGCCGCCGATAAGGTCCTTGTGCTTGTCTTTGTCGGTATGGTTGATGCCTTGTCCGTTGAAGAGACCTACCTGGTAGTGCACCCACTTGTGGCCGTCGGAAGCGGGGAATAAATCGCCTTGAAGCTGAAGTCCAAGGTCGCGTCCCGAACTCTTGTGCTCGCCGCAGCGGTCGCCGATGGAGGCCAGCTTCATGGTGGCCTGTGAGTAGGAGCCTAAACCCACGGCCAAGGGAGAGTAGGGATTTTCGAAGCCGAAAGAACGCTTGAATTGGCCCATCTTGACACGGAAACAGTCGAAGCGCTGCCATTCTACGAAGGCGTCGACTATGCGTGGCCCCTTGTCTTCGCCAGGCTGCCCATTGACTTCGAGCTGAAACTTGTAGTAGAAGTCGTTGTAGACGTGACCGTCGGCGTAGAGACGGAGAAAGCGGAGGTCGAAGCCGCCATTCTCCTGGGTGTTTTTTTCATCACGGATGGAGTACTTGCCAATGATGTAGCCCCCAAATTTAAGTGTGGGCTTAGCCTTGTCTACAATTTCCTTGACCGAGAGAGATTTCGCGGGAGCGCTGTCCTCCATCTCGGAGAGAGGCGTGGCTGCGGTGGCTGTGAGCCCCAGCATGCCGCAGAGGGATAGTATGCTGATATATTTCATGATAGAGTGGATGGATTGGGCAGGACGTTATGCCTTGTCTTCATGCTTGATGTTAGGAAGTTCGAGACCGTAGCCCTTACGCTTGTCCTCCCAGAGGAGAAGAAGGGAGATGACGATGGCTACCAGACCAAAGCCAGCAAAGATGGTCATAGCCTCGGTGTAATCGATGGCGCCGGTGGCGTCGGTGTTGGCCTGGTTGACCTTACCAATCCAGACGGGCACGAGGGCCAGGCCGATGTTCTGGATGTAGAAGATAAGGGCGTAGGCAGTGCCGAGTAGCTTCATGGGGATAATCTTGGGCACGGAGGGCCACATGGCAGAGGGCACAAGACCAAAGGCGATGCCGAGGATGACCATCACGCATACGGCCAGGATCCATGAATCGAAGGGGAGAGCGAAGAGGACATGGACCAGCGTGAGCAGCGCACTACCGATAATCATGAGGGTAGCACCCTTGCCATACTTGTCGTAGATGCCGCCAAAGAAGGGAGTGAGGAAGATGGTGCCGAAAGGCAGCATGGCAGGAATGAGACCGGCCAAGTCGGCGTCAACATGGTACTTGAAGACCATGAGCTTGGTGGCAAACTTGAGGAAGGGGAAGACGCCGGCATAGAACATGAGGCAGAGCACGGCGACATACCAGAAACCGCGGTTGAGGAAGAGCGTGGTGAGGTCGGCAAACTTAAATCCTTCTTCCTCGTCGCCGGTCACCGCTGACGAAGAAGCGTCAAGCTTCTTGTCCATTACGCAGTAAACGAGGAAGGCAAGCATGCCGGCACACAGCATGGCAGCTCCGAGACCAACGGCATAGTGAACGCCACCACAAGCCTTGGCAAAAGGTAGAGAGACCGCCAGGGTGGCAGCAGTACCGATACGTGCCAGCGCCACCTGAAGGCCCATGGCCAGTGCCAACTCGTGACCGGTGAACCACTTTACTATGACCTTGCTCACCGTGATGCCTGCTATCTCACAGCCTACACCGTAGATGGCAAAACCAAGCACGGCCCAGAGTACCTGGATGCTATATGTACCTATGCCGAGAGGCAAAGTGACACTGCCGTCAAAGTTTTGGCTGACAGCCCAGAACTTGATAAGGGCTCCGCCGAACATGAGGACGGTGCTGAGTATGCCGGTAAAGCGGATGCCAATCTTGTCGAGAATGATGCCCCCGAAGAAAAGCAACAGTAGAAAGACGTTGAAGTAGCCGTAAGCGCCTGAAAAGAAGCCATACTCGTCGCTGCTCCATCCTAAGCCCAGTCCGCTGACGGAGGGATGCTCTGTAAGGAGTGGTTCGAGGGGCGACATGACGTCGGTAAAGAAATAGCCGGCCATCATGGTGAGGCTGACAATGACCAGAGCGGTCCATCGAGCGGCCTTAGAGTCGCTCAGCTTTTGCGTAAGTGCTTCTGTCATAATAGAAAGTTATGTGTGTGATGAAATAGTTAGCATGATGGCCGGCCCACAGGCGTGGCGCGAAAAATACTATTTAAGGTACTTGTCTAACCAACGGAAGAAGGTGCGCTGCCAGAGTATACCGTTTTGCGGGCGGAGCACCCAATGGTTCTCGTCTGGGAAGAGAAGGAGCTGAGCATCAAGGCCGCGCATACGGGCTGCGGTAAATGCACTCTCCGCCTGGGTATACTCGATACGAAAATCACGCTGTCCGTGAATGCAAAGTATAGGCGTGTCCCAGCGGTCGACAAAGAGATGGGGCGACTGGCGGAAGATGGCCTGCTCATGGTCTTGGGCATCGCGAAGCCAAGGGGCAGAACCCATATCCCAGTTCGCGAACCATAGTTCCTCAGTCTCCATGTACTGCTGAGTAGTGTTGAAAATGCCATCATGAGCGATGAAAGCCTTGAAACGCTTGTCGTGGTGACCGGCCAGCCAATAGACACTATATCCACCGAAGCTGGCGCCCACGCAGCCTAAGCGAGAGGCGTCGACATACGGCTCACGGGCTATGTAGTCGATGGCGGAAAGATAGTCACGCATACACTGACCGGGATAATCGCCTGAGATGGCTTCATTCCATGCAGAGCCAAATCCCGGCAATCCGCGACGGTTGGGCGCAACGATGATGTAGCCATTAGCAGCCATAATCTGAAAATTCCAGCGATAGCTCCAGAACTGGCTGACCGGTGACTGAGGACCACCCTGACAGTAGAGCAGGGCAGGATACTGCTTGGAGGAATCGAAGTGGGGCGGGTAGATAATCCAACATAGCTCTTTCTTGCCATCAGACGTAGGTATCCAGCGCTCCTCCACCTTTCCAAAAGTGAGATGATCGTAGAAGTACTGGTTCTCGGTGGTGAGCTGTGTCACATCATGCTTCCCCTTCTTAGCTTCGAGGTTTAGCAGGTAGAGTTCGTCGGCCTGTGAAATGCTGTGACGCTTGACGAGAAGCGCTTTGCCGTCAGACGTCAGTTCGACAAGCGCATAATCAGCCACATCGTCGGTGAGTTGACTGACTTTTCCCTTTAAGGTTACCTGGTAGACTTGGGTCTTGGCGTGCCAGACGCCCGTGAAATACAGCGAACGGCTGTCGGCAGCCCATACAAACTCATTGACGTCGCTGTCGAAGGCCTCGGTCACATAGCTCTTAGTCATTGTCTGCAAGTCGAGCACGCAAAGACGGGCACGGTCGCTCTCATATCCATCGCGCTCCCTGCTGCTCCAAGCCAAATATCGGCCACAGGGGGAGAAGACGGGGTTTACGTCGTAGCCGGCCTGCACATCGTCATCTTGAAGGTTAGGATACTGATTTTGCAGACTCCGTGCGGGCTCGACAATCGTATCACCATCAGAAGTGCCCTGCTTCTCGCAGGCATAGGGACGATAGTGGAGGGGCTTGCACAGGTTGCGCGTAGTGCCGGAGGCTATATCATAAAGATAGATGTCGCTGTCGGTCGAGATGGCATAGGCTTTTCCCGTCTTCTTGCGGCAGGTATAGGCGATGGTCTTGCTGTCAGGGCTCCAGGCCAGCTGCTCAATTCCACCGAAGGGCAGCATGGGACATTCGTAAGGCTCGCCGGCCAAAAGGTCAATAGGCGTGGCGACAGACTCACCGTCGAACGAGGCGACAAAGGGGTGAGGGATAGTCTTCGTATAGGTATCCCAGTGTTTGTACATGAGGTCGTTGATTACCATGCCCGTGGCTAAAGGAAGATCGGCCTCAGGGGCGGCAATGGAGGAAGTAGTAGGAACTTCCATAATGAGGATGACCATCTTACCATCAGGCGAGAAGAGATAATCGCTGACGTCAGAGGAGGTATGGCTTATCTGACGCTTCTCAGTTCCGTCGGTATTCATCAACCACAGTTGGGAGCTGCCGCTCTTGGACGAGAGGTAAGCGATGTGTGCTCCATCGGGCATGAACCGCGGCGCACGCTGGCTTTCACTGCCTGAAGTGAGAAGAGTACTCTGAGACTTAGAGAGGTCAAGCCCATAGATGACGGTGCGGCTCTTGTTCTGCTGCACATTATAATATGTAACGGCATAAGCAGCCTGATGGCTCGAGTTGGGCGAGAGAGTAGCACTACCGATGCGCCCCATGGCCCAAAGAGCCTCGGGAGTGAGGAGGTCGGATGTAAATGCAGGTTGCTGCTTGGAAATTACATCACCTTCTGCATCGGCGGTAGGGGCTGGTGCAGAAGGTGATGTAATGGCTGGGTTGGAAAGCAACATAGAGATGGCTACAAATAATGTAGGTAGTAACATGTAGTGGATGTAAGAGGTCCGGCACAATAGTCTTATGAGTGGGAGCTACTATGCGATGGTTATTATAGGCGGGATAAACTATGGGTGGTTCTCACAAAATAGACCCACTGGATAAGCCACCCAGTGGGCCTATGTATCAACAAATGGATAGGTAGATAGTCTGTCAACTTAGCATCTTGCGATTAGACGGAAGGCTATTTGCGATGTTGTTGAGCCTCACGCTGTTTCTTCAACAGGTCTTCTTGCTTCTTGAGCAGGGCCTCATAGCGGCTTCCCATACCCGAGGAGGGCTTGTTTTTATGTTCCTCGTAATAAGCCTCCAGCTTGGCAAGAAGTTTCTCGTCATCTGTCGTGCGGCGAAGCCACCACATGGTCAGTGCACTGAATAGCAGAGATATGAAGTAGTAGTAGTTTAGACCGGCAGAGTATTTGTTGAACATGAAGAAGAAGAAGAGAGGCATCAGCATCATCATCCACTGCATAATCTTCATTTGCTCAGCCTGTTCACCGGACATGGTTTCACGCTGCTGACGCATGGTCATGACACTGTACAGGAGGTTAGTTGCACAGAATAAGAGACAGAATAGGCTGAGATGGTTGCCAAGCCCCCAAATATGCATGTCCCAAGAAATGAGACTATCGTAGGTGGATAAGTCATTGGCCCAGAGGAAACTTTCCTGGCGCAACTCAATAGCATTAGGCACAAAATTGAACATGGCTATCCAGATGGGCATCTGAATAAGCATAGGCAGGCAACCTCCCATGGGGCTCACACCGTAGCGGCTATATAGAGTCATGGTCTCCTGCTGGCGCTTCATAGCATCCTCCTTCTTAGGATATTTTGCAGCTATCTCATCAATTTTGGGCTTCAACACCCGCATCTTGGCACTGCTCAAGTAGCTTTTGCGAGTGGGCACGTAAACGATGACACGCAACAAAATGGTAATTAGCAAGAGCACAATGCCCATGGGGAGGCCTAAACGTGTGAAGAAGTCAAAGACATAGAGGGTGAAGTAGCGGTTAATCCATTTCACAATGGGCCAGCCAAGATAGACAAGCCCCTGAAGCTCGTTGTCATGCTCAGTAATTTTGTAGTCATCCATAGACTGAAGCAGACGATAATTATTGGGGCCAAAATAGAATTGGAAGACGGTGGCCTTCTGCCCTGTGATGTCTAAAGAGGCTGTCATATCAGCCTGATAGGACTTGAGGAAACCGCTATGCTCTTCTTCCTGGTGACTCTTGAAATAAGCCTCCTTGAGAGGGCGCTGAGCAATGAGGACAGAGCTGAAGTATTGGTTTTTGAACGCGACCCAATCGACTAATCCTTCGGCAGTTTCTTCATCACTTTCCTGCTCTGAAAGCTTATGTGTATCATCACCATGAACCTTGTAGGTAAGGGTCGAATACATGTTCTCAAAGTAGAAGCCCTTCTCCTGCTGTGCGACCTTGTCTTTCCATTGTAGGGAGAGCCCTGTCTCAGCAGAAGCAAATTGACCGGCCATAGCTATGGTACGGACCGAGACATTCACGAGGTAATTATCAGGTAGTAGCTTGTAGGTGAGTTCTATGCAAGCCAGACTATCTCTACCTTGAAGCTGCATGACAGCGGTGGAGTCAGAGACTTCTATGGGTGTGAAGTAGTAGTCAGATAGGTTACAGTTCCCACTCTTCAGAGAGATGCCCATGTCAAGGGCAGCCTGATTGGAAGAATAAAGGGTTAAGGGATTGTCATGACCTGCTTCGAAGTCTGTGTAGCTCTTATACTCGTTGAGACGAACCTGCTTAATTGAAGCGCCTTTTGTGGAGAGGGTAACCTCCACCTTATTGTTCTTCAAGACTATGTCCTGTGCCGTTCCATGAGAGGCACCATAAAAGATGGCTGTACTATCAACCGCAGAAGGAGCAATGATAGCATTGGAAGACACCTTGGCCTTTTCATTATCCTGCTGCAATGGGGTGTTAGCAGTAGGCTCCGCCGGAGCTGGAGGAGTAATCTGTTGATTTTGATACCAGCTAAAACCTATTAGCACCAGTACCATGAGTATGAGACCAATGACTGTGTTTTTGTCCATGATGAGATTTTTAGAATGAGTATACTCCAAAATGGCATCTTACATGAGGATACGTCTAATGTGGCGATATGATGTGTCCCTAAGTAGCTTAGGGATGATGACATCCATGCCTCTTGGAGTGCACGATAATTAGGTGTCCATCGTCTCTCAAGAAAAGATTTGAAATCGTTTGGCTCTTTGTCCTGGGATGAAATGAGTGGTATATCATATCTGTCCTGGACTGGGAGAGCAAAGAATATATCCAAGAGGAAAGACGGCTTACCGTTGATGGGATGGTATGAGGAGAATGTAGATATGGAGCAGAGATTGTGGTTATGCTTTCATACAAGCCTTCACAAAGTCAAGGAACAATGGGTGTGGTTTGAGCACGGTGCTGGAGTACTCAGGGTGAAACTGAGTTCCAATATACCAGCGATGGGAAGGCACTTCAACTATCTCTACAAGGTCAGTATCAGGGTTGGTACCCACGCAAAGCATACCGGCAGCTTCGTAAGCTTCTTTGTAATCATTGTTGAATTCGTAGCGATGTCTGTGACGTTCACGAATAGTGGAGGTGCCATATATGGAAGCTACCTTACTACCTTCACGCAGCCCACATTCATAGCCGCCCAGGCGCATAGTTCCCCCCATGTTGGTGATATCCTTCTGATCCTCCATGATGTCAATGACATTATGCGTAGTCTTGGGATCCAGTTCTACAGAGTTGGCATCGCTATATCCTAATACATTACGTGCGAACTCTGCTACCATCATTTGCATGCCCAGGCAAATGCCAAAGGTGGGCACATTGTTTTCACGGCCAAATTGAGCAGCCAAGATTTTACCCTCCGTGCCGCGTTGACCAAAGCCGGGGCACACAATAATACCATCGTAGGAATCGAGCAACTCCTTGACATTCTCAGTAGTAATCTTTTCACTGTTCACAAAATGGCACTTCACCTTGCGGTCATTATAGGTGCCAGCTTGTGACAAGGACTCCAAGATACTCTTATAGGCGTCCTGAAGGTCATACTTGCCTACCAGCGCGACATGTACCTCGGTCGTAGCTTTGTGTCTGCGATCGAGGAAGGAACGCCATGGGCCTAAGCCCGGTGTCTCACCGACCTCCATATCTAATTTGCGCAGGATGGTAGCATCGAGACCTTGTTCTTGCATACGCAAAGGTACTTCGTAGATGGTGGGCATATCTAAGCTCTGTACCACAGCATCCTGAGAGACATTACAGAAGTTGGCAATCTTGCGACGTAAGTTCAGCCCTAATGGATGTTCTGTGCGGAGCACCAGAATGTCTGGCTGGATACCTATACTAAGTAGCTCCTTCACAGAATGTTGTGTAGGCTTAGTTTTCAATTCACCGGCGGCTGCGAGATAAGGCACATAGGTGAGGTGCACACACACTGCGCGACGACCCAATTCCCATTTAAGCTGACGAATGGCTTCAAGAAAAGGCTGACTTTCAATGTCGCCCACAGTACCGCCAATCTCGGTAATGACGAAATCGTAGCCTCCTTTTTTTCCTAAGTAAAGCATGTCACGCTTAATCTCGTCAGTAATGTGAGGGATGACTTGAATGGTTTTCCCAAGATAATCCCCACGACGTTCTTTCTCTATCACACTCTGATAGATACGCCCTGTCGTAAAGTTGTTATAACGTGTAGTCTTTATGCCGGTAAAGCGCTCATAATGACCTAAGTCTAGGTCAGTTTCTTGACCATCGTCTGTTACATAACACTCGCCATGCTCATAAGGGTTAAGTGTTCCCGGATCAATGTTGATGTATGGGTCAAACTTCTGGATGGTAATGTTGTAGCCGCGAGCTTGGAGTAGCTTGCCGATAGAAGCTGCTATAATGCCCTTGCCTAACGAGGAAGCTACGCCTCCAGTCACAAAGATGTATTTTGTATCAGTCACAGGTGAAAAGTATTTGTTAAGCGTTTCGGCCGCGAAGTTACTAATAAATCTTTGATATACACTCATCTTGCTGATGTTGTAAAGCCATAATTCTCCAATCCTTTGTGTGAGGCATCCTGAGAAGTATATGTCTGCTGTGAGGAAGGTATACAAATCTAACTGTCCTGCCTTGAGAATGATATGGTATCAACTCAAGACAGGACAAAGCTATATATATGGGGGAACTATAAGACGATGTAGATGGTAGAACTTAGAGTGTGTTAACCACCTCGCGTCCCATCTGCATTACGTATTTCAGCTCAAGTTCATCTGCAGAATAGATTACCACGTCTGCATCCTTGCCAACCTCGAGTGAGCCCTTGCGGTCATCTATGCCCATGATGCGTGCTGGGGTAAGGCTTGACATTGTCAGGGCGTCTTCAAGAGGAATGTTGGCTTGCTGCACGCAAGTGCGTATAAGGCGGTCCATGGTGGCTATACTGCCTGCCAGGGCAGAGCGGTCTGCCAATTTGCACACACCATCTTCGAGGATTACACGTGGGTCGAAGGCAGCATCTCCATGAGTACAAGCGCAAGCTAAGGAGTCAGTTACAAGTGCAGTCTTATCAACGCCCTTAATCTGATAAATCATACGCAGCATGACGGGAGGTACATGTATGCCGTCTGCGATCATCTCCACAGTCATATTTTGCTCTGCGAAAATACTTTCAACCGTGCCAGCTTCCTTGAACTCACGTTTCTTGTATACGACAGGCATGGCATTATAAAAATGGGTAGCGTGAGTCATTCCTGCTTCATTAGCAGCATGGACATCCGAATATGTGGCACGTGTGTGACCGATAGAAGGAAGAATATCATGCTTCTTACAGCTCTTGATAAAGTCGATGCTTCCGGGAAGTTCAGGGGCTTCATCCCAGCGTTTCAGGCAAGCATATTTTTTCATTAGCGGTACATACTCTTCGGCTACGGGGGGCTTTATCCATTCTGGTATTTGTGCACCGGCTTGTGCAGGGTTAAAGTATGGACCTTCGAGGTGGAGGCCCATGACGGGTGAGTCTGGCTCTGCCATCATTTTATCGCAGGTCTCACAAGCGGCCTCTATCATGGGTACAGTCGAAGATGATAGAGTTGGATAAATAGCTGTGGTACCATGCTGGAGATGGGCCTCCACTGCTACACGGAAGGCCTCTTCTGTACCTTCCATAAAGTCACGGCCACCTCCTCCATGAACGTGCATTTCGATACCACCAGGGGCAACGATACCTCCGTTTGCATCTATTTGTTGGGCACCGGCAATAGGTAAATCACTATTGGAGACAGCCTTTATTTTATTTCCTTCAATTACTAACGAACCGCCCTCTATCCAGCCTGATGGACTGAGAATGCGGCAATTGACGATTTGTTTTAACATAGTTGAAATGATGATGTGGTTAGTTATTTGAGTATCTTGACAATCTATCTATTGCGTGATATAGGTAATGCCTTCAACAAGCACTTAGCATAATTTAAAGAGAACGAATTGCGGAAACCATCACCCATAAGGTAGATTATATGGTTGTGGCTACTTGCTAATCGCAGCAAATATACGAATACAATATTAGAAATAGGAGAGGCACGTGAGATAATTATCTTTTAAACAACTATTTTTGTAGGTGTTTTTGGCAACTACTAAAGTTATGTCTGACACTATCTAACATTACCAGTCTCCCTGTCAGTCTCTATTAGTTGTTGCCGTCAACGAGCAATTTGCGATTTGTTTTATTGTTTATATATCCCTGCACTATGGTCATTCACTCCGCCATATCATATAATAATTCATTGAAGCATCCTCGACCTCACAAAGTACGTCGACGCGGTTGGGTAGCCTTATTGCCATTGCTCTTGTTGGTAGTCCTTATGACTCTTAATGGTATGAGTGGCATCATAGGCTTGTCATTGCCAATGATAGTGGTATTCCTAATTACCTCAGTAGCTGCTTTGTTGACTTTGCGTGGCTATGATATGTCAAGCGGCTTGCGAATATATTCTAGCGGAGCAGGTGACCCCGACCTGCTACTTATGGTGTGGATATTTGTGCTTGCTGGTGCATTTGCAAATGCTGCTCGTGAGATGGGTGCTGTGAGTGGAGTAGTTGATTTATGTGTGGGATTAATTCCTCCTTCCTATTTTGCTGCAGGTTTGTTTTTGTGCGCTTGCTTGGTTAGTCTGTGCGTCGGGACATCGGTGGGTACTATAGCATCTATTGTGCCGGTAGCTGTTGAGATGAGTAGTAGATTGGGTGGTAATCTTCCATTACTTGTAGGCGCTATAGTAGGAGGTGCTTTCTTTGGTGACAACCTTTCCTTTATCTCAGACACGACAGTTGCAGCTACAAAGACACAAGGCTGCTCTATGATAGATAAGTTTAAAGCTAATATTCGCATTGCCATCCCGGCAGCAGCTATTGTATTGATAATGTACTTGTTCATAGGTAGACATGAAACGCAAAGTCTGACCATGGACAATGTCATTGTGGGCACAGGCATTTATTACAAGATACTTCCCTATGTCATGGTTCTCGTCCTTGCCTTAATGGGCATCAACGTGTTGTTAGTACTGACAGTTGGTGTTGCCCTAACAGGAGTGATTGGCATTGCCTTTGGAAATCTCACAGTCACATCCTGGCTTGAAGCACTCAATGCCGGCGTTCTTTCTATGAGCGACTTAATCCTTGTCTCGATGATGGCAGGTGGTATGCTGGCTGTGGTACGAAAGGGTGGGGGAGTAACATGGTTGGTGCGTGGCCTTACGCGGCGTATAAGTGGTAAGCGTGGCGCTGAGTTCTGTCTTTCGATGCTGGTTGCTCTAACTAATGTATGTACTGCCAATAATACAGTGGCCATTCTCTCCGTAGGAGAAATTGCCAAGTCTGTAGCTGTTCGATATGGTTTGTCGCCGCGCCGTACAGCAGGATTGCTTGATACCTTCTCATGTGTGGTTCAGGGTGTACTGCCTTATGGGGCGCAACTGCTAATGGCGGCTGGTCTTTCTTTGCTTACTCCCTTCGACATTATTCCATGTCTCTTCTATCCGGTGGCGTTGGCTGCCGTGGCCTTAGTGTATATAGCCGTATCACGCCGATAGCTTATCGAACTACTCCAGGTGTCCCTCGCGCGTCTCCAACTCCGGCGATAGAGCATGACACGCGGTATTGATTATCAGCTAATCTACTGAGCCGATGCTTGCTCTAAGCATTATTTTTCCACACATTTCTTTGAAGTTAAGAAAGTTTTGTGCACTTTTGCTTCGTATACATGGCAAAAGCCCGAGTATATAGTACCTGTTCATTTTATTGACCTCAACTCTAACACCTTAAATCATAAGACTATGGAAGACGAAGTCAAGTCTGTCAGCGGACTTAAAAAATCAGATTTCCAAAAAGTTATCCAAGGCAAGCAAACTGACCTCTATTTCTTGCACAATGCCAATGGAATGGAGGTGGCTATTACCAATTACGGTGGTGCGTTAGTGGCCATTATGGTGCCTGATAAAGAAGGCAACTTTGCTAACATTATTCAAGGTCATGACAACATTGACGATTGTGTAAGCTCGCCTGAGCCTTTCCTCTCTACTCTCGTGGGACGTTATGGCAATCGTATATGCCATGGTAAGTTTACACTCAATGGCAAGGAATATAGCCTTGCAGTGAACAATGGCCCTAACCATCTTCATGGAGGGCCTACTGGCTTCCATGCTCGTGTTTGGGATGCTGAACAAGTGAACGAAAAAACGCTTGTACTTCGTTATGTATCTGCTTATTATGAAGAAGGATTTCCTGGCGAGCTGAGCATGACGGTGATGTATTCTCTGACTGATGATAATGAGTTGAAGATAGACTACAAAGGTACAACCAACAAGAAGACCATCGTCAATATGACGAGTCACGGCTTCTTCTCACTTGCCGGCATAGCTAATCCCACACCCACTTGCGAGGACGTTATCTGCCAGATTAACGCCGACTTCTATATCCCCATTGATGAAAATAGTATCCCCACGGGAGAAATTCGCAGTGTAAAGGGTACCCCCTTCGACTTTACAACTCCCCATGCTGTGGGCGACTTCATTGATGATGAGTCCAATGAGCAAATTAAGAATGGTGCTGGCTATGACCATTGTTTTGTTCTCAATAAACACGAGCCTGGGGAATTGACCTTCGCTGCCAAGATTGTAGAGCCTAAATCCGGTCGCTCCATGGAAGTGTATACCACTGAGCCCGGCGTACAATTCTACTCGGACAATTGGGCTGATGGTTACAAGGGACAGTTCGGGGCCACCTTCGGCCGCCGTTCGGCACTCTGTTTTGAAGCACAGCACTTCCCCGATAGTCCTAACCGAGCTTACTTCCCCTCCGTGGTCCTTAAACCCGGTCAGGTATATACACAGAAGACTATCTACAAATTTGGCATAGAATAGATACATTACATGCTGAGTTGACGCTTAAACTACTCACCATTGATAGTGAACATGGTCTGAGCGTCAACTCAAGGCATATTAAGAAGCATCGTCAACCGTTTCTCCTATAATAGGCTTAGCCTTATAGGGACCATAGGTCCTGCTGAAATACATTTAATTCTAAGTTCAATAAATCAAAACCCAACATCAAATGAGTAATCAACAAAAGCAATGGGGAGCCATCATCGTGATGATAGCGCTCTTCGCCATGATTGCCTTCGTGACGAACCTTTGTACGCCGATGGCAACCATTATCAAGAACCAGGGAGAAATCTCTAATGTGCTGGCGCAAATCGGCAACTACGGTAACTTCGTGGCTTACTTAGTCATGGGTATTCCCGCCGGTATGCTCATCGCAAAATTCGGCTACAAGAAGACGGCCCTCATTGGCCTCGTTGTTGGCATCATTGGCATTCTTATTCAGTGGTTTAGCGGCCAGCTCGACGCACAAGAAAATCTGGGTCTCGTCTTCGGCGTTTACCTCACCGGTGCTTTCATCGCAGGTCTCTGCATGGCCATCCTCAATTGTGTGGTGAACCCTATGCTCAACCTCCTCGGAGGTGGTGGCAACAAGGGCAACCAGCTCATTCAGTTAGGTGGTGTGTTCAACTCGTCTGCTGCCGTGGCTTGTTACATCCTCATGGGTGCTCTTATTGGAGATGCCGCTAAGGCCAAGATAGACGATGCTACTCCAGCCTTGATGATTGCCCTGGCTATTTTCGTGGTAGCATTTGTTGTCATCTGCTTCACCAAGATTGAAGAACCCGAGCAGGCTCCTGTGCAGGTGGAGCTTATCAAGGAAGCTATGAGCTATCGCCATTTTGCCCTCGGTGCTCTTGCCATCTTCCTGTATATGGGTATTGAGGTTGGTGTACCTAACTTCGTGAACCTATACCTCATCGGCGAAGGTATTCCTGCCGGTACAGTCGGCATGCTCGTGGCTGTTTATTGGTTCATGATGCTCATCGGCCGTTTGGTAGGCGCCAGCATCGGCGGTAAGGTTTCCAGCCGCACCATGATTACCACCGTGTCCACCCTCACCCTACTGCTTGTTCTCTTCGGCATGTTTGCTCCTGCCGGAGTAACTGTGAACTTCCCGGGCGTAGACTGGGGCAAGCTTGAACTCATCTGGCAAGAAGTTCCCCTCGGCATCTTTGCCTTCCTGCTCGTTGGTCTCTGCACCTCAGTGATGTGGGGCGGTATCTTCAACATGGCAGTTGAAGGTCTTGGCAGATACACTGCCATCGCTTCGGGTATTTTCATGACGATGGTATTTGGCTGTGCTGTCATGATGTTTATCCAGGCTTCTGTCGCAGACGTAGCCGGCTATATCAATAGCTTCTGGGTTGTAGTATTCTGCGCTGCCTACATTCTGTTCTACGCCCTTGTTGGTAGCCGCGTTTCCAAGAAAGCCGAATAATGTCCTCTTGCATCTATTACTAACCTCCATAAAATATCCACACTATGAAATTGACTATCGAAGACGTTAGAAGCCGCTTCATCGAACACTTTGACGGCAGCACAGGATCAGTATATGCCTCCCCCGGTCGCATCAACCTCATCGGTGAGCATACCGACTACAATGGTGGTTTCGTGTTCCCCGGTGCTGTAGAACAGGGCGTCATTGCCGAGATTAAGCCCAACGGCACACGCAAGGTGCGCGCTTACTCCATCGACTTGAAGGACTATGTAGAGTTCTCACTTGACGACGACAAGGGTCCTTCCGCCACTCACTTCCGTTTCGTCTATGGTGTATGCCGTGAAATGATGAAGCTCGGCGTTCCCGTTGAGGGTTTCAACACCGCCTTTGCCGGCGACGTGCCCCTCGGTGCAGGTATGTCTTCCTCTGCTGCTCTCGAAAGTACGTTCGCCTTTGCCATCAACGACCTCTTCGGCGACAATAAGATTGACAAGTTTACGCTCGCCAAGGTCGGTCAGGCTACCGAGCACAACTATATTGGCTGCAACTGCGGCATCATGGACCAGTTCGCCTCTGTGTTTGGCAAGAAGGGCAGCCTCATGCGCCTTGACTGCCGTTCACTCCAGTATAAGTACTTCCCATTTGATCCTCAGGGCTATAAACTCGTTCTGCTCAACTCTCAGGTGAAGCACGACCTTGCCTCTTCGGCTTACAACGACCGTCGCAAGAGCTGCGAGAACGTGGTAGCTGCCATGCAGAAGCTTCACCCCGAGGTGAACACCCTTCGTGATGCCTCTTACGATATGCTTGATGAGGTGCGTAGTATGGTGAGCGAGGAAGATGCTCTCCGCGCCAAGTACGTCATCGGTGAGAAGTACCGCGTGCTGGAAGTCTGTGTAGCTCTCGAAGAAGGCGACTACGAGGAAGTAGGCAAAAAGATGTACGAGACACATCATGGCCTGAGCAAGGAGTATGAGGTATCTTGCCCCGAGCTCGACTTCCTCAACGACGTTGCTCACAGCTGCGGCGTCACCGGTTCCCGTATCATGGGCGGTGGCTTTGGCGGTTGTACCATCAACCTTGTGAGCGAGGATCTCTACGAGAACTTCATCACCACGGCCAAGAAAGCCTACAAGGAGAAGTTTGGTAAAGAGCCTATCGTTATTGACGTAGTCATTGGTGACGGCGCCCGCAAACTCTGTTAATTCTTTTCGCACATTCTTTAAAAGTGGCCGTGTATCAACAAATACACGGCCATTTTCTTACAACTATCTTGTATACTATCCTCTTCATCATACGCTTACATTCCTCCCTTCTCAGCCGTTGGGTGGCAGATGGCAGGTGGCCGGGTAATAACGACACCGTGCTTGACTTAGTCGCTGAGCTGGGCTCATTGCCGAGCACACACAAGGCTTAGACGTCAAGTCACATCTTCGCCACTGGGACAAATACGACTCTTCCGCTTTCCTCTCAGCGCGTGCCACTCCGCCCCTTCCGGAAGATGGAGCAGTCATGGCGTGACATTGATGACTATCTCACGAGCTGCCTCCGCCATCTTCCGCCGTCCCTCCGTGCCGAGGCCATGGCCCGCTTCGCATGGGGGACCATCCTCAATGGCAGGATTTACGACCGTCACGCCGCTCGAAGGTGGAGGTAGTGTTTCACTAAGTGTGTCTGAGGCGAGTTAGCTCAAGCCTGTAGACTT